>JACORW010000064.1 GCA_016179185.1 Gammaproteobacteria bacterium
ATCATAAACGGATCGCCGGATCAGCGAAGGAGACAGGATATGGCCGCTGTGCAGCTTGAATCCCGGACGCGCTACTTTCAGCCGCGGCGCCTGGGGCATGTGAACCTGTGGGTGAAGAGCATCCCCGTCTCCGAGGACTTCTACCACACCCGCTGCGGATTGACGGTTGAGTTTACCGAGCCGGATCTCGTCGCCTCCTTCCTCGGTACCGGCGCCACGCCCCACGACCTCGGCATGATCCAGGTGACCAACGGCGTGGACCGCTATGGGCGCAACGGCCTTTTGCAACTGCCGGGAACCATCGGGCGCGATGTGGGCCTGAACCATCTCGCGTGGGAGCTGGAGAACGAAGCCGCGCTGGTGGAGGCCTACCGGAACCTGAAGGCGGACGGCATCGCGACGGACATCACCGTGGATCACCAGGTGGCCCACAGCGTTTATATCTTCGACCCCGACGGCAATTACAACGAGTACTACTGCGACACGGTGAAGAACTGGCAAAGCGTGTTGAAGGGCCCAATGGACCTCATCACCAGCCACTGGGATCCGCTCGCGGAAACGCCGTTCACCGAAGGACGGTATGACGAGGCGCCGGAATGGCACGTGGTTGATTCCGCCCCATTGCATCCGCGGCGCGTCACCCACGCCGTGCTGCAGACCCCGAAACTGGACGCGCTCCGGGATTTCTACACGCGCATCAGCGGCCTCAGGGTCGTGACCGAGGAGGAAGGCGCCTGCTTCCTCGGCGGCAGTCTTTCCGGCTATCCCTACAACCTCGTGTTGGTGCCGGCGGACAAGCCGGGCTATCACCACGTGAGCTTCGAACTCAAGGACGAGGCTGAGCTGGAGAAGTCACTGCGCCGGTTGCACACGGCGGGCGTGAAAGTGGAAGGGGAGACGGACCTGCCATGGAAGCGTTCGCTTTTCCTGCGCGATCCGGATGGCTTGCTCAGCGAGTGGTACGTTCGTCGTGCCGCACCGCGGACGCTTGCAGCACGCGGCGCCTTATCCTTGGCACGCGCTGTCTGACCACAGACCAAAGGAGCGGAACATGGCGAAGAAACTCACCGCGTTGGTGGCCGGCGGCGGTATCGGCGGACTCGCCACGGCGGCCGCACTGGGCCGGCATGGCTGGGATGTCACCGTGTACGAACGGCAGGATGCATTGCGCGCGGTGGGGGCCGGCATTTACATCTGGGAGAATGGCCTGCTCGTGCTCGAAGCGCTCGGCGCTTTCGAAGAGGCCACTCACGGCGCGTTCCACGGCAGCCACTTCGAACAACGCGACAACCGCGGCGAGATCATCGAGTCCGCGCCCATCGCCGCGGACAAGCGCCTGCTGACCGTGCCGCGCAGCCAGTTGCTGCATGCACTGCACCAGGCCTGCCTGCGCGCCGGCGTGAACATAGTGACCCGTGCCGAGGTCACCGGCGCCACGGCGCGCGGCGAACTCCTGCTCTCCGGCGGTGACGTGGTGGCTGCGGACTTGGCCGTGGGCGTGGACGGGCTCTGGTCGCGGGTGCGCGAGTCCCTTGGATTGGAGCTGTCCCATGAGCAGACCCTGGAAGGCGCGCTGCGCACCATGATCCCCGCCCGTGTCGGCGATTTCGGGCCGCAGGATGCGGGCAAGTACATCGAATGCTGGAACGGCACGCGGCGCTATCTCGTCACGCCGGTCAGCGATCAAGAGACTTACCTGGCGCTCACCTGTCTGCAGAGCGAAACCGAGGCGCGCGCCATTCCAGTGAACAAGGCTTTGTGGTCAGAATCATTTCCGCAGTGGGCGCACCTCACCGAGCGCATCGGCAGCAGCCCGGTGAACTGGGGTGTGTACAGCGTGATCCATTGCCGGCAGTGGTCGTCGGGACGCACGGCGATCCTCGGCGATGCCGCCCATGCGCAAACCCCCAACCTGGGGCAGGGCGGTGGCATGGCCATGCAGAACGGGCTCGCGCTCGCGGTGGCCCTGAAGGACGTGAAGGATCGACGGGACATTCCCGCTGCGCTGGAGGCTTGGGAGCAGAAGGAACGCCCGTTGGTGGATCACTGCCAGCGCTGGGCCTCGCTGTATGGCGAAGTCACGCACCTGCCCGATGACGTGCGCAGCCGCGTGATCCGTGGCGCCATGAGCGACGCGTGGATCGCCGGGGCCGTCTTCCGTGCCGCCAACCATGTGCCCACGGGAACCCGCAATGCCCACTAAGGCTGCATCTGCCCGGCATCTCCCCAGCGTCAAGCAACTGCGGTATTTCACGGCGCTGGAGCAAGCCAAACACTTCGGCCGGGCTGCTGCGGCCTGCCATGTTTCCCAGCCGGCCTTTTCCGCCGCCATCCGCGAATTGGAAGAGACCCTGGGCGTGTCACTGGTGGATCGGGACAACCGGCGCGTCACCGTCACGCCCCTGGGCCATGAGGTCGCGACCCAGGCGCGGCTTTGTCTGCGCGACATGGAGGCACTGGTGGAACTGGCGCAGGAAGAGAAGGGCGTGCTCGTGGGCAAATTGACCCTGGGTGTCATCCCCACCATCGCACCATTTATGTTGCCGCAACTCTTGCCGGCGTTGCGCCGCGCATATCCACACCTGCAACTGTTCCTGCGCGAGGACGTCACGGCAGAACTGGTGCAGTCATTGCTGGACGGGCAGGTGGACCTAGTGTTGATGGCGCTGCCTTATGACATGCGCAACGTAGAGACGGAGATCCTGTTCCGCGACCCGTTCCGGCTCGCGTGCCGGGAAGGCACCGAGCGGGTAGACCCGCGCCATTACAAGTTCAACCGCCTGCAACAGGAGAGCGTGTTGCTACTGGAGGACGGCCATTGCCTGCGCGATCACGCCCTGGCCGCCTGCCACATCCGCCGCTCGGAGAAGGTGAATCCCATCGCCGCCAGCAGCCTGCTGACGCTGGTGCAGATGGTGGACGCCGATCTCGGCATCACTTTCCTGCCGGCCATGGCCGAGGGTTCGGCGCTGCTGGCCAACACGCGCGTGAAGACGTATCCGCTGGACAAGGATGCCTATCGGGAGATCGGGCTGGTGTGGAGGCGGGGGAGCCGGAAGGCGGCGGAATATAAACAGTTGGCGGAACTCATCCGGGGGCAGAAAGGAAAGTAAGGCCGGGCGGCCCGGGCAGGTGACTAACGTTTCTCACCATCATAGGACGTACTTGATGCTCCCTGTGACATGAATTTGGCGCGTTAGATATCACTCAAAGCCGCAGCAATGAGCTCAGGCTCTGCGATTGAACTCCAAGGCTTCCCTCAATGTAGCCTGCAATGAAACCAGCAATTCTTCGCGAGTTGCCTCCTGGCAATTGACGCCGGGAATTTCCTCAATCCACCCGATCCACCAATTACCTTCCTGCTTTGCGACGGCCGTGTAAGTGCGGTTCATGGCATTAGTAGTTTATACGGAAAACCATCGTCACCTAACGTTGCTCACGTGCGTGCAATTAAAGGATTCAGGTCCGCCAAACTCATTTCGCCAGCTTGGGCAGAAACGAGAGATCGACCAGGTATTTTTTCGGATTGTCGTTCTCGATGAACACGGTAATTTTCCTGTCCTTCACGTAACTCGCCGGGTCGAACCATACATTGTCACTCTCAAAGACATGTACTTCGGATGTAAAGGGATTGAACCACTGAGTCAAAACCTTGTAGGGATGCTTGCCATTGACCGCAAGTGAAGTGTTGAGCTGAACACTCTGGAGATCGGTCTCAATCGGCGTCCCACGCATTCTGAGGGATTCGTCCCTGCGGCCTTTGAAAGCGGTCCCGAAAATGATGCCGGCTCCGACGAGGAAAAATATGGCGCCCAATCCACCGAAAATGGTCGTAATACCCCAAAGAGAGAAGTAGCCATCAATCTCCGCGTGCTCCGGTTTCGCAGGGTCATACCAGACCCCCACCTTCTCCTCTACCGAGTAGCTTGGAGGATTGCTGCTGGTGGAGGAGGTAAACTCGATGGTCTTACCGTTCTGATCAACGAAGTTGACGACGGGTTTGTAGGTGTCCGAGCCGTCTGACCTGGACCGGATGAGTTCAACCACGGTCCCTTCAGACTTGCTGCCAGTCTCGAGAAAGGACTTGGTGCTCTTATAAGCAAAGAACCCCGGAGTGGTTACGCCGGACTCACCGTGTTGCCGAGTCCGCCCCAAGAAATTTCTTCAAGTACGCCAGCACCGCCGCCGGCTGATCCGCGTGCACCCAATGCCCGGCCCCGGCGATGGTGTGGATCTCAGTCTGGGGATACAGCGCCCGGATGGTCTCGAGGTGCGAGGGTTCCATGTAACTGGAACGATCCCCGGCGAGGAAGCAGGCAGGCCCGGTGTAGGCGCTCGGCGCGGTGACCTCGGGGAATCCGCTGATTTCGTTCATTTCCTGTTCCAGCACCGCGAGGTTCATGCGCCAGCGGAAGCCATGGCCCGCGCGCACGAGGTTGTGCAGCAGGAACTGGCGCAGAGGCCGATCCTGAATCGTTTCGGCCAGCGCGGCGTCCGCCTGCTGGCGCGACTTCAATTCGGATATGGGCAATCTTCGCAGTGCGGCAATTAATTCGCCGAACCGGTTGGGATAGGTTACCGGCGCAATATCCAAAACCAGCAGCGCCACGGTGCGCACCGGGAACCGGTTCGCGAAGGTCATCGCCACCTTGCCGCCCATGCTGTGCCCGGCAATCACCGCCCGCTCCAGCCCGATCCGGTCGAGCATGTGCCGCACATCTTCCGCCATCTCGCCCCAGAACATGGTCGGCTCGTGAGGGCTGTCGCCGTGATTGCGCAGATCCGCGACAATCACCCGCGCGGATCCGGAAAGTTGTTTCGCCAGCGTCAGCCAGTTGCGGCGCGAGCCGAACAGTCCGTGCAGGATGACGACAGGCGGGCCCGAACCCAGATCCTCATAGGCAAGTGTCAAAGGCATGGGCCACCTGCGTATGTCGCGAGATACGAGATACGCTTCACGAGATACGGTCTTTCATCTAGGCAGCTTCTCCTCCCTCAAAAACTCTCTCGGCCAAATCCCGAGATACAGTATGTCCTCGTCAATGCCGTCCATGACGTCATAATCACGGACGCGTTCTTTCCCGACCCAGGCGAATTCCGTGTGCTCGTGGTTCAGCGCGACTTTGCCGCCCAGCCAGCGCTGATGAAACAGGTGGATCTCGTAGATGCCGCCGTAGAGCGTGTCGCGGATCGGGCCGAGGACGCGCACAAGGCTCACGCAGTGGTCGAGGCCGATTTCCTCCCGCAGTTCGCGCGCCGCGCACTGCTG
>JACORW010000006.1 GCA_016179185.1 Gammaproteobacteria bacterium
CATTGAAAATGTGAGGCAAGCGAAAACCACGCTTTTCGCTTGCCGTCCTCTGACAACCCCAGGATGGGGTTGTTCAGAGGTTCCATAGGGGTCGGAACGACTGATGTTGCAACCGCACGCCGCGTCAGTCAGCCACAACCTTTGTCATCAGGGGTCGGAGCGGCCAATCTTTCCACCACCCGCGGCCTCCGTCGTAGGGGTCGGAGCGACCGATCTTTCAACCGCTCGCGGCCTCAATCAGCCACAACGTTCAGTACCGGCATCGCAGCGGCATCCTGCGAGCTCCGACCCCATGGATTACCGGGAGCGCGGGCGGGCTTTATCATTCGCTCCGTTCGCGGCTCAGTTCCGCCATCCGCTCGGCCAGCCATTGCGCCTGAATTTTGTTGCCCTCATCCAGCGTGCGAAACCGACGGACACCTTTGGGTGCCGTGGTGCGGCCTCCCGGCACGAGTCCACTGGACAATTCATTGATGAGCAAGGCTGACTTGAGAGCCGCTGCGCTGGGTCGAAGCGCCAACGCTGGAACAGTTCGGTGGCCCACTGTTTTCACGAAGAAAGCCTGCACTTGAGCGCTTGTTACATCATTGCGGGGACGTTGAGATCAACGGATTTTTTAGCCGTGTGGAAAAATACCTTGCCGTCAAAATGGCCACAGCGCGAGGCCGTGAATGGCATTGCGGATATCTTTGGTGAGGTTGACCGTCAGTGTGGTCCTGGGCTGGTTGAGATCGTGCACCGCGATGGTGGAAGGCGACGAACCCGCCGCGATGAGACCGTCGCCGATGATGCACAGGCCGCGGCCGAAGGCCTGTCGGGCAATGCGTGCATCGCCCAGATCCGTGTGGGTCAGTTCGTCTTCAGGATAGCGCGGCACGGGCAACGCGCAGTTCCGGGAAGGCGAGGCGAAGCGGACCACGTCGGCCTCGGTATCGTTGAACAGCAAGCCGTCCCGATAGGGCTGCGCATTGTGGGCGCCGTGGGGCAGGCTTGCCCACTCCGAAATCTCCCGGCCGTTGAATATCAGCACGCCGCCGGTACGCATCCCGCTGATGTACATGCCGCCCGCCGTGCAGTACACATTATTAATGTGCAGCAGGTTGCCGGGCGCGGGTCCGGTGCACAGACCGGGGTTGAAGGGCTGGGCCCGCAGCGCCGATCCTTCCTTCTGGACATTCAGCCCCCAGGAAAAGCGCCTGCGGTCCAGATCGAATCCCAGTATCGAATCAAAGCCCGTGGAAGTCAGAAACAGCCGCCGTTCCCACCGGCAGATCTCGTGGCAGTGCTTGAGGAACGGATTGCGCCAGGAGCCGAGACAACGGAAATCCGGCGTGTAGGCGAACAGCTCGTCGCTGGCGGCGACATAGACCACGTCGCCATCGAAGGCGACGCCGCGCAACCCGCGGTCCCAGCCGCGCCCCTGCCAGTCAATGCCGGCGACGTTCCAGTCCACCGTCTGCGTGACCTGGCGCCGATCCAGGTCAATCAGATAGACGCCGCCGTGACTCTGGCCCTGGTGGGCGCCCCGTACCACAGAGCTGGCAACCAACGTGGTCAATCGGCGCCGGTTCCTAATAATCTGCGGCAATAGTCCATCCTTGGACTATTGCCTGCCGCTTCGGCCAAAGCGAAGAGCAATGCAAGACAAAGTCTTGCATCACTCTGCTGGCTCCGGCGGCGTTCCGCGCCCCAGCAGGTGCGGCGGGACGTAATCGAAGATGAACGTGATGCGATCCTCGCTGCCGCGATTCATGACGCTGTGCACGAGCTGATTGTTCAGTTCATAGGCATGGCCCACCCGCATCTGGTACGGCCGGCCATCTATCATGAACCGGACGCGGCGATTGGTCGTTATCGGCACATGAATGCGGTGGCTTTGGTGAAACGAGGGATGGGAATCCCGGTGCGGCTTGATGATCGCCCCCGCCAGCAGCTTTGCGGCCATGGCGCGGATGATCGTGCCGCCGGGCGGATAGAACTTTGCGATCAGGCCGTGCATGATCGGAACGGCTGTCTCCGCCAGCCGATCCCAGCCGGGCTGCTTAGTGACTTCGATGGCGGGCCAGCCCATGCCGTCGGTAAAAACCAGCACGATGGACTGCGTGTAGCGGTGCACATCGTAATCCTGCTGGCGCCTGCTCTGCTCTAACCACGCCTCTGCGTCCTGGGCAAGGATGGCGTCGCGCAACGGCGCAATGCTGACTTCCCCCAGATCCTTCAGTGGGTCGCCGATGTCCACGTCAGACTTCTTCCGGCCGCTGATTCATGAGAAGACAAACGAGGTTAATTTGATCGCAACAGGCAGTCAATTTGCCTCCGTTCCACCGCTACCACAGTCATGCGCCAACTGACATTTGCCGCATTCGTGGGGTACCATACGCACCGATCGGTTCCCTGAGGACCCACCCCATGCATGTGTTCGAGCAGATATCTGAATGCTCCAGATTGCCTGGTCCCCGCCGCGCGCTTGCTGTGGCGGTTTCAGCAGCCCTGTCCGGTTACGGCGCCCGGGCCCAAGATCAGGCCGGGATCGAAGAAGTTGTAGTTACCGCCACCAAGCGCGCCGAAACACTTCAGGAAATCCCGCTTTCGGTCACGGCTTTCTCCAGCGACGACATTGACAAGCGCGATTTCGAAGGCTTCAACGATTACGCGAAATTTGTGCCGGGGCTGTCCTTCGGCATCCGCGAACCGGGCGGCACGTCCATCGTTTTCCGCGGGGTCGCCTCCTCGGGCCTCCAGTACGGGGCGCGGCCGTCGAGCTGCGTGTACCTGGACGAGACCCCCATCACCGCCGCGGGCCGCAACCCCGATCCGCGCCTGATTGATATTGAACGCCTGGAGGCCCTGCGCGGACCGCAGGGCACCTTGTTCGGCGACAGTTGTCAGTCCGGGGCGCTGCGCATCCTGACCAACAAACCCAATTTCGACGGCTTCGACAGTTGGGTCGAGGCCGGCGGTTCCAAGGTGGAGGACGGCGATTACGGCTTCGATGTCAGCGCCATGGCCAACGTGCCGCTGACCGATACGCTCGCGGTACGCCTGGTGGGTTTCCACGGCTCTGAGGCAGGCTATGTGGACAACGTGCTGTTCCCGAGCCCAGGCGGCGAGTTCGACAACTCCGGGATTGTCGGTGATGACGTGAACACGACCCGGACCTCCGGCGGCCGCATTGCCCTGCGACTCGAGGCCACGCCGGATCTGATCTTCGATGCCACGGCCACGTTTCAGGACAAGAATAGCGACGCCTTCGGCGACATGAATACGTTTATCGGCGATCTGGAACAGGTGCGCTACAAGCCGGAAAAGCTGGATGAGCAGTGGTATCTGATCGCACTCAGCATGGAGGCAAAGCTCGGCTGGGCGGACGCCCTCGTCACCGGCTCCTATTTCAACCGCGAATTCCGCTACGATGCCGACGCGGTGGATTACCAGTTCTTCAATTTCCAGGAACTGTTCGACCACACCATCTACGCGATTTACGATTTCGGCGGCGACACGCAGGGCGCTTTTGCCGTCACCGATAACGACACGGAAAACGTGTCCTTCGAGGCGCGCCTCTCCACGCCGGCGGATTCCGACAGCCAATGGCGCGGCATCGTGGGAGTGTTCTACAACAAGGCCGACAACTTCTCGTTCTTCCAGTCCGGCAACGGCCCGCTGGCGGCTGGCGTGCCTGCTTTCGATTATCTGAACTACCTCGCGTATTACATCCGCTACGACGTCAATGCGCCGCTCCATAACCCGAATCAGGCCTACCCGTTGGCGCCCACAACGAACTGGTACTGGGCGACCTATGACTCGACGCTGGAGCAGTTCGCGATCTTCGGCGAATTGAACTTCGATTTCACCGAGAACTTCACCATCACCGCCGGCGGGCGCTGGTATCGCGTCGAGGAAGATCGTCACACCCGCATCGGCGCGCTGATGCAGGCAGACTTTCCCGACCTCACGACGGACCTGGTATTCAATGACAATCCGGCGAAATCCCTGGAAACCGGCTTTCTGCCCAAGGCCAGCATCGAATACCGCATGACGGACGATCACCTGGTCTATTTCACGTTTTCCGAGGGCTACCGCAGCGGCGGCGGCAATACATCACGAAAGGATTCAATATTCGCCAAGGGATTTTCCAACTTTACCTCCGACCTGATCATCAACCACGAATTGGGAGTCAAAACCGCATGGTTCGACCGGACACTTCAGGTCAACCTCGCCGGCTATCACATGAAGTGGGAAGACATCCAGATCCAGATCGAGGATCCGGATCCGTTCCTGTTCCAGCTCGGTTTTGTGAATTTCCCGCAGGCGAAGATTGACGGCTTCGAAATGGATGTGCACTGGGTTCCCACGGACGAGTGGGACCTAGGTGGCACCCTGTCCTACAACAAGGCACGCATCTCCAAGAGCGAATCCCTGGGCGAATTCGACGCGGTGAAAGGTACACCGCTGCCGATCACGCCGGACTGGAAGTTCGGTTTCTGGGTCGAATATACCTTCGCCATGGAATTGCTGGGCGCCGAGCCCTATGCGCGCTTCGATTTCACGCACACCGGCGAGTCCGTCAGTTCGCTGGGCGGCTTCGAAGCAGCGGTCGTCGGCGTGCCGCCCTCTCCCCAGGTTCCCTACGACGTGGGCGACCTGTCGTTCGGCCTGACGGCGGACATGTGGGAGGCGTCGTTCTCCATAGATAACGTCTGGGACGAACGCGGCGAGGTCTTTTTCAACAACCGCTGGGGCCGGCAGCGTCTGACGTTCAATCAGCCCCGATCATTCGGCTTCACGTTCAAGCGCCGGTTCAACTGACAGCCGGCACGGTTTATGAAGGGGTCAGAGCCTCACCGCTGACCCCTTTTTCATTCTCAGCTGTTTTTCCTATCTCGATGATTTGATTGCCTTTTACCCGCTCCGGGGATTCCCCCTCCCGGGATCGGTAGAATGCCCCCATGGGCACGATCAAGGAATGGATCCACGAGCGGGGTATCCAGGAAGTGGAAGCCCTCGTTCCCGACATGGCGGGTACCGCCCGGGGCAAGTTCGTGCCGGCGGAACGCTACAACGAGGACGAGGGGATCCGGCTGGCCGAGATGATGTTCAGCCAGACGGTCACCGGGGATTACGTCGAGGAGACCAACCGCGTCAACCCGCTGGACATTGACATGCGCGTGCTGCCGGACGTGGACACGCTGCGCATCGTCCCGTGGGCGCCGGAACCCACCGCGCAAATCATCCACGACTGCTATTACGCAAACGGCAAGCCGGTGCACATTGCCCCGCGCCAGGTGTTGAAGCGTATCGTGGAACTGTTCCGCAAGCGCGGCTGGCAGCCCGTCGTGGCGCCCGAGATCGAATTTTACCTGGTCAAGCCGAACACTGACGCCGATTATCCGCTCGAGCCGCCGACCGGGCGTTCCGGCCGCCAGCCCTCCGGCCGCAGGCTGCTGAGCATTGACGCCGTCAATGAATACGAGGCCATCATCGAGGACATCTATGACTTCGGCGAGGCCCAGGACCTGCACATCGAAACGCTGATCCATGAGGACGGCGTTGCGCAACTGGAAGTCAACTTCCAGCACGGCGACCCGCTCAACCTCGCCGACCAGGTGTTCCTGTTCAAACGCACGGCGCGCGAGGCGGCGTACCGGCACGGCATGTATGCAACATTCATGGCGAAGCCGCACAAGAATCAACCCGGCAGCGCCATGCATCTGCACCAGAGCGTGGTGTCCATGGAATCCGGCGCGAACATTTTTTCCACGGGCCGCGGCAAACCCACGCGCCTGTTCCTGAACTATATCGGCGGCCTGCAGATGTATACGCCGGCCGCGATGCCGCTGCTGGCGCCGAACGTGAATTCCTACCGGCGCATCGCCCGCTACAACGCCGCGCCGATCAATACCCACTGGGGTTATGACAACCGCACCGCCGGGCTGCGCGTGCCGCTGGCCAGGCCGGAGGCGATGCGCGTCGAAAACAGGATCCCGGGCTCCGACGCCAACCCCTATCTCGCCATCGCCGGTTCCCTGGCCGCGGGATACCTCGGCATGGTGGAACGCGTGAAGCCGACGGACCCGCTGACGACGGACGCCTATGAGCTCCCCTACGGCCTGCCGCGCGATCTGATCATGGCGTTGCAGTCGCTGAAGGATTGCAAACCGCTTGCCAAGGTGCTGGGCGAGGCCTTCACCGAGTTGTACTGCCAGGTGAAGGAGACGGAATACGAGACCTATTTCCACGTCATCAGTTCGTGGGAGAGGGAGTTCCTTCTCCTCAATGTTTGAACGGACAGCAACAAGCCACAAGCTACAAGCAACAAGGAAAACAACCCGTGGTCCGAAAACTTGTAGCTTGTCGCTTGTAGCTTGTAGCTATGTCCACTTCCAAGTATCCCGGTTTCGACACCCTCGCCCTGCATGCCGGCCAGCGCCCGGACCCTGCAACCGGGGCGCGCGCCACGCCCATATACGAGACCACGTCGTTTGTCTTTCAGGAGACGACCCACGCCGCATCGCTGTTCAATCTGGGCCGCTCCGGGCACGTGTATTCGCGCATCTCCAACCCCACGGTGGCGGTGCTGGAGGAACGTGTCGCCGCGCTTGAGGGCGGGGTCGGCGCCATCGCGACCGCCAGCGGCATGGCGGCGATTCACCTGGCGATCACGACGCTGATGGGCCAGGGCAGCCATATCGTTTCCTCCCATGCGCTCTATGGCGGGACCCATAATCTGCTGACCTACACGCTGCCGCGCTTCGGCATCGAAACGACGTTCGTGAGCCCGCGTGACCCCGCCGCATTCCGCGCCGCCATCCGTCCGGAGACGCGCCTGCTGTACGCGGAAACCGTCGGCAATCCGCTGGGCGAGGTGCTGGATATCGCCGCCGTGGCCGATCTTGCCCACGCCCACGGTCTGCCGCTGCTGCTGGATTCCACGTTGACGACGCCGTGGTTGCTCAGGCCGTTCGATCACGGCGCCGATCTCGCCGTGCACTCGCTGACCAAATTCATCGGCGGGCACGGCATCGCCATCGGCGGCATCGTCGTGGACTCGGGCCGGTTCGACTGGGAGCGCAGCGGCCGGTTTCCCACGCTGGCCGAACCCTATGCGGGATTCGAGAACATGGACTTCGCCGAGGATTTCGGGCCGGCGGCGTTCCTGATGCGCGGGCGGCGCGAGGGGCTGCGCGACTTCGGCGCCGCGCTCTCGCCCGTCAGCGCCTTTCATTTCCTGCAGGGTCTGGAGACCCTGCCGCTGCGCATGCAGCGCCACGTGGACAACGCGCGGCGCATCATCGAATTCCTGCGCAGCGATGCGGCGGTGCTGTACATCAACAGTCCGGAGATCCCCGACCATCCCGACCACGGGTTGGCCCGGAAACTCCTCCCGCGCGGGTGCGGTTCGGTGTTCAGTTTCGAGATCCGGGGCGGGCGCGATGCGGGCCGGAAGTTCATCGAGGCGCTGCAACTCTTCTCCCACCTCGCCAACGTCGGCGATGCAAAATCGCTGGTGATCCATCCCGCGTCCACTACCCATGCGCGCATGGGCGAGGAGGCACTGCGCCAGGCCGGCATCACCGAAGGGCTCGTGCGCCTGTCGGTCGGGCTCGAGGATCCCGACGATCTGATCGCCGACGTGAGTCGCGCGCTGTACAAGTCGCAACAGTAACGGCCACATGCGCCTGCGCGTGGACGGACAGGATGTCTATGTTGCCACCGGCGGCGAGGCGCATCGCGCCGGCCGGCGCTGCATCACATTCATCCACGGGGCCGGATCGGATCACACGGTGTGGGTGCTGTTCGGGCGCTTCTTCGCGCGCAATGGGTTCAATGTGCTCGCGCCGGATCTGCCCGGTCACGGCCAATCCGGCGGCCCGCCGCTGGCTCGCGTGGAACCGATGGCGGAGTGGATTGTGCGCCTGCTGGATGCGATGCAGGTGGAATCCACGGTGCTGGTGGGACACAGCCTGGGATCGCTCATGGCGCTGGAAGCGGCTGCTCTCGCCCCCCGCCGCTTCACACGGATCGCACTGCTGGGGACGTCGGCGCCGATGCCGGTGGGCGATCCGCTGCTGGATGCCGCACGTGAACGCAGCCACGCCGCGGTGGACATGATCATGCAATTCGGCCATGCATTCGGTTCGCAACTCGGCGGTAATCCGGTGGCCGGGATCCATGTGGTCAACTGCAACATGCGCCTGCTTGAACGCGGTCTGCCGGTGAACCTGTTCGAGGATCTCGATGCCTGCCACGCCTACCAGGGCGGCCTGGATGCGGCGCGCAGGATCAGCGTGCCCGTGATGTTGATCCTGGGCGCCCAGGATCGGATGACGCCGCCCAAAGCGGCACAGCCACTGATTGACGCGCTGTCCGCGCCGGAGGTGCGCCTGATCCCGGATTGCGGGCACATGCTGATGTCCGAACAGCCCGAGGCGGTGCATCGGGCGCTCGTGGCTGCGGCCATTCGTCCCTGAGCGCCGGGCCGTGGACTTGCACGAGGCGCAGGCGATCCCGCCGCTGTTCGGGATCGCAGCGACGCGGATTGAACCCGCGGACTCCGGACTGATCAATCGTACCTTCGTTGTCACGGCGGCCGCTGGCAGGCGCCACGTCCTGCAGTGGGTCAATCCGATATTCCCGGAAGTGGTGAACGTGGATATAGAGGCCGTCACGGCCCACGTCGCCGGACGCGGTCTGCTGACGCCGCGCCTGTTGCGGACGCCGGGCGGCGCGCTGTGCGTGCCCGCCGACGCGGGGCACTGGCGCATGCTGACCTGGATTGACGGCGAAACCGTGCATTGCGCCGCATCCGATCAGGTTGCGCGCGAGGCGGGTCGCATGCTGGGGACGTTTCACACAGCCACCGCGGATTTTACTCAGCCGTTCCAGAGTCGCCGGCCCGGCGTCCATGACACGCCGGGGCACCTGTCCCGCTTGCGCGAGACACTGCAACGGCGCACGGATCATCCGCGCTTCCGGAACGTCGAGCCCCTCGGCGCAGCGATTCTGCACGCCGCCGGCGGGCTACCGCCGTTGCCGCCGCTGCCGGAGCGGGTCGTCCATGGCGATCCCAAGATCTCCAACGTGCTGTTCGAGCGACGTTCCGGAGTGGCGCTCTGCATGGTGGATCTGGACACGGTCGGCCGGATGCCGCTGCCGCTGGAGCTGGGGGACGCGCTGCGCTCCTGGTGCAATCTGGCCGGCGAGGAAGTGCGCACGGCAGAATTCTCCACGCAGCGCTTCGCTGCCGCCCTGGAGGGATACGCCCCGGCCGCCGCGGATCTGCTGACGGAGATGGAAATCGCGTCATTGATTCCAGCCATGCGCATCATTCACGTGGAGCTCGCCGCCCGATTCTGCGCCGATGCGCTGAACGAAGATTACTTCGCCTGGGACTCCAGCCGCTTCGGCTCCCACAGCGAACACAGCGAGGTGCGCGCCGCGGGGCAGATGGATGCGGCGCTCGCCGTGGAACGACAGCTCCCGGAACTGCGGCGGATTGTGGCGCGGATACTTCCGGCCGGACGCTGATTCGCGCATCGGCGGGGGTGGTATCCGGCCGGCCGCCGGGGGTATGCTCTAAGGAACCTCTGAAAAACTTCAGAGGTTCCGCAGTGCAGGGCAGATGGCGAGCTCCTGCGCCATCTGCATTTCCGCCGTCCCTGGCGGTCAGACGCGCACACTGCGACCGCCATGGATGGCGGGAATGCAGAAACTGCCGGGAGCAGGTTTCTGCCATTTTCAATGACTGCAAGTCTTTGAAAATTTGAGGCAAGCGAAAACCACGAGTTTGTCGCAGACCATCCTTGGTCTGCGCCCTGCGGGCGCCCTTAGGGCGACCCGATTTGTTCCGGACAAATCGGTCGCTTGCCGTCCTCTGACAAGCCCAGGATGGGCTTGTTCAGAGCTTACCTAAGTACATGTTCCGAAATATGCTACAAGTACATCACGGGTGGTCCGATCCCATGTTGGCGGACACGCCGTGAATACAGTCTGACCGCCAGGGATGGCGGGAATGCAGATTGCGCAGGAGCAGCAATCTGCCATGTAGGCTCGAGTGCCGCTGTCCCTGCGGCACACGGTCCGCCAACATGGGATCGGACCACGCGCCTGAACTGCAATTCCGCACAGCTACTTGGTCCGGCTACCACAAGGGGGAGGGTGTCATGGAC
>JACORW010000062.1 GCA_016179185.1 Gammaproteobacteria bacterium
ATTTTCAATGACTGCAAGTCATTGAAAATGTGAGGCAAGCGAAAACCACGCTTTTCGCCGCTGACCGCCAGGGATGGCGGAAATGCAGAAAATGCAGGAGCAATTTTCTGCCGTCCTCTGACAACCCCAGGATGGGGTTGTCAGAGTTTCCACAGGGAAAGATTCAGTTGTTCCCCGTCCTCGTGCACGAACAGGCTTTCGCGTTCGCCGCGCAACGCCCTGTCGCCGCCCAAGATTCGCACCAGTTCCGGGTTCGTGCACAGAAAGTCGTCCACGTTGTGCGCAACGTGGAGCGCGTAGATATCCTGCAGATCCTGCTGCCGGCGCTGCAGGGAGAGCTTGCGCTCGCCGGCGCGCATCAGTTCATGCGCCGATGCATCTGAACTGGATGGATGCCGAGCTGGCGCAATCGCGCCGCGGCGCGAGTGCGAAAGGCGCCCGGATTCGGCCAGGAAGGCGTACGCATTGCCGCCCATTGCGATGTAGTAGTCCACGTCCACCAGACTGCGACCGAGGCTGTGAACGAACAGGCCTGAAACAAACAACGCCAGGTCCCCCAACCGCTGCAGCGCCCGGAACCCTTCCTCGCGGCTGCCGGCATGGACGGCGTCGCCGTACAACGCCGCCAGCGGCGGGATCATCATGCCGTCCGGCGTGCGCTCGTAGAGCTGCTCGGCGCGGACAAATCTCGCCAGCAGGTTCGTGAGATATGCGATGGTCTCTTCCCGCACGGGAATGTTCTGCCGGCCCAGCTTTTCGGTAAGCAAGCCGTAAAAGTACCCGCGCACGTCGGTGTCCATCATCAATGCGTGGGCGTGGTCCGCCATTCGCCTGCCTCCAGTTGCTGAAGTTTCAACGAAATTAGCAGATGGCACGCAGGCAACCCACGTCAGCACTCGCGCGCGGAGGCTGATAACAGAAAAAGAAAACCCGCCTCGCAGCGGGTTTTCGGCTTCGAAAATTCGGGGCCGGAGCAGGTGCTCCGGCCCCGGCTACAGAACGCGTCCTGGCTTACATCATGTCCATGCCGCCGCCCGGGGGCATGTGGGCATGGGGCTCTTCCTTCTTCGGCATCTCGGCCACCATGACTTCGGTGGTGAGCAGCAGGCCGGCCACGGAGGCCGCGTTTTGCAGGGCAAAGCGCGTCACCTTGGTCGGGTCCAGGATGCCCATCTTGATCATGTCGCCGAACTCGCCGGTTTGGGCGTTGTAGCCGAAATTGAGCTCGGCCTCGGAGACCTGGTTCAGGATCACGGACGGCTCCTCGCCGCAGTTGGCCACGATCTGGCGCAACGGCTCCTCCAGCGCCCGGCGCAGAATTCCGATACCCACCTTCTGGTCGTCATTCTTGCCCTTGACGCGATCAACAGCCTTGCGCACGCGCAACAGCGCCACGCCGCCGCCGGGAACCACGCCTTCCTCCACCGCCGCACGGGTCGAGTGCAGCGCGTCCTCGACGCGCGCCTTCTTTTCCTTCATTTCTATTTCCGTCGACGCACCGACCTTGATGACGGCCACGCCGCCGGCCAGCTTGGCAACGCGCTCCTGCAGCTTCTCCTTGTCGTAGTCCGAGGTGGATTCCTCGATCTGCTTGCGGATCTGCTTCACGCGGCCCTCGATGTCCATCTTCTTGCCGGCGCCATCAATGATGGTGGTGTTTTCCTTGGTGACCTGCACTTTCTTGGCCTTGCCGAGATCATCCAGGCGCGCCTTTTCCAGGGACAGGCCCACTTCCTCGGAGATTACCGTGCCGCCGGAGAGCACCGCGATGTCCTCGAGCATGGCCTTGCGGCGATCGCCGAAGCCGGGGGCCTTGACGCCGCACACCTTGACGATGCCGCGCATGTTGTTGACCACCAGCGTGGCCAGCGCCTCGCCTTCGATGTCCTCGGCGACGATCAGCAGTGCCTTGCCGGCCTTGGCGGCGCCTTCCAGCACCGGCAGCAGCTCGCGCACGTTGGAGATCTTCTTGTCGTAAAGGAGGATGTACGGACTTTCCAGTTCAACGCTCATGGTCTCCTGGGTGTTGATGAAGTATGGAGACAGGTAGCCGCGGTCGAACTGCATGCCTTCCACGACCTCCAGTTCCATCTCGAGCGTGGAACCCTCTTCCACGGTGATGACCCCTTCCTTGCCGACCTTTTCCATCGCTTCGGCAATCTTGTTGCCGATGGCCTCGTCGAGGTTGGCGGAAATCGTGCCAACCTGCGCGATGGACTTGCTGTCCTCGCAGGGCTTGGACAGTTTCGCCAGTTCCTCAACGGCGGCAATGACCGCGGCGTCAATACCGCGCTTGACATCCATGGGGTTGTGACCCGCGGCGACGGTCTTCAGACCATCGCGCACAATGGCCTGGGCCAGCACCGTGGCAGTGGTAGTGCCATCACCGGCGACATCGGAGGTCTTGGAGGCGACTTCCTTCACCATCTGCGCACCCATGTTCTCGAACTTGTCCAGCAGTTCGATTTCCTTGGCCACGGAAACGCCGTCCTTGGTGACGGTTGGCGCACCGAAGCTCTTCTCCAGGACTACGTTGCGGCCGCGCGGACCCAGGGTCTGCTTCACCGCGTTCGCCAGGATGTTGACGCCCTTGGCCATGCGTGACCGGGCATCTTCTGCAAATCTCACTTCTTTCGCTGTCATGTCTGTTCTCCTGAATATTGCCTTACTCGATCACGCCCATGATGTCGTCCTCGCGCATGACGAGATACTCGACACCTTCGACCTTGACCTCGTTACCCGAATATTTGCCGAACAGGATACGGTCGCCCTTCTTCACATCGAGGGGACGAACCTCGCCGTTCTCCAGGATCTTGCCGTTGCCCACGGCAATGACCTCTCCCTGGACCGGCTTCTCGCTGGCTGTATCCGGAATCACGATCCCGCCGGGAGTGAGTTTTTCCTCTTCCAGCCGCTTGACGATGACCCGGTCATGCAACGGGCGAATTTTGAGCTTCTTCATAATCCCATAACCTCCTAACTGTATAACTTATTGATTGTAAAGTACTTCCCTTGAATTGTTAGCACTCTATGGAAGTGAGTGCCAAAATATAGCGGAATAGGGTGGCTTGTCAACTGCGGTGACCCCCAAAACTACCGGGACCGGTGGGCGCAATGCCCCTTGGGGGTGTTCAAAGTGATGCGCATCCCTGCTGCTTGCCCGCACTTTTTACCTTTCACTTTCCGCTTTCTTCTCTCTGGTAATACTCCATCAGGATGTTTGCCACCTCCGGGCGGGCGAACTCCGGGGGCAACGGGTGGCCCGCGGCCAGCAGTTCGCGCACTTTTGTCCCCGACAATTGCACGAAGTCTTCCGGCGTGTGATCCGGCGCATCGCGCATCATGACCACGCGCCCGAGTTTGCGGGAAAACGCGGTGTTATCGGCGCGGAAGATCTGGATGCGCAGGGCGTCTTTCGGCACCCGGGCATCAAAAATGCTCTGCGCATCGAAGGGTCCGTAGTAACTGCCGACACCCGCGTGATCCCGGCCCACGATCAGATGCGTGCAACCGGCGTTTTGCCGGAAAATCGCGTGCAACACCGCCTCGCGCGGCCCCGCATACAGCATGTCGAAGCCGTAGCCGGTCACCATCACGGTGTTACGCGGGAAATACAGCTCCACCATCTTGCGGATGGCGGCGTCGCGCACGTCGGCGGGGATGTCGCCGGCCTTGAGCTTGCCCAGCAGCATGTGGATCAGCACGCCGTCGGCGTTCACGGCTTCCTGCGCCATCTTGCATAGTTCCTCGTGGGCGCGGTGCATCGGGTTGCGCGTCTGAAACGCCACCACTCTGTTCCAGCCCGCTTCGGCGATGGCCTGCCGGATCTGCGGCGCGGTACGGAAGGTGTCGGGGAACTCGCGCGCAAAATAGCTGTAATTCAGCACCCGGATGGGGCCGGAGACCACATGACGTCCGAGGGACATGAACGTCGCAACGCCGGGATGTTTACTGTCCAGCGTGCCGAATACCTGCTCCGCGAGCAGCGCCAGTTCCTGGTCCGACAGCACCTCCACGGTCTGCACGTCCTGCACCGCCAGCACCGGGCCGCCTTCCACGTTCGGATCACGCAGGGCGATGCGCTGCGCGGAACCGACGGACTCACCGGTCAGATTCAGACACGGCACCGGCCAGAACAGGCCCTGCGCCGTGCGCATTTCCCGCGCCACGCTGAGCGCGTCAGCCTTGTTCATGAATCCCGGCAAAGGAGAAAAATACCCGGCGCCCAGCATGACGGCATTCGCCGCGGCGGCGGAACTGACAGTCAGAGACGGCAACCGCGTTGCCGCGTCGGCCAGTGCGCGCTGCTCGGCGGCATCCGCAACGAACAGGGGCTTCAGGTCCGTACCGCCGTGGGGCTGAATCATTGAAAAATCTCCGCGGGAAAGCCATTGGCCGGCAAAAAAGAGGGCACACGATAGCGGTCTGCGGGACAAATTCAAGGGCGTCCGGTTGCCGGCCGCCTCGCTATAATGGGCCGGACCCCTTAACAGAGTGATGCAAACCTCCGGTTTGCATCACTCTGTGCGCCCCAGGGATGGGACGCATCGTTTATCAAGCGCGCAAGCGCTTGAAAAACGGAGTGAGGCCGAAGCCCCGCTTTGGCCGAAGCGAGAGGCAAAAATCCATGGATGGACTTTTGCATCAACCTGTTAAGGAAGCTCTGATTAACATCAGAGCTTCCCGCAGTGCAGGGATGCACTGCCATTTTCAATGACTGCAAGTCATTGAAAATGTGAGGCAAGCGAAAACCACGTTTTTCGCTTGCCGTCCTCTGACAACCCCAGGATGGGGTTGTTCAGAGATTCCTTAAGAGGAATTCAGTCCCCGATGATTATCAGGAGCCATGCCATGCCCGCGAAAAACGTTCAGCCCGCCGATCCCGTCAGGAAAACGTCCCCGATCACTGAACCCACCGGCGATGAAGCCACGGTGCAGATGACGGATGAAAACGAATCCTGCTTCTGGAACGACGAAAAATTCAAGCACGGCGAGATGATCAGCGCCGGCGGGCAGGCCTATGTCTGCAATTTCGGCAACTGGATGAAGATGTAGTTCCAGTTCGTTTCCCCTCTCCCCGCCTGCCCCCGCCACGGGGCGGGTAGAACGGCGCTATTTGTACTGCTTTCCGATCCGGAACCGGAATCCCGCTGCGTCACGGATGACGTCCCCGGTGCGCACCCGGAATTTGCCCAGCGCGAGATCCTCTACGTAGAAGGCCAGCGTGTGGTGAATGGTAGGAAAGGCCAGTTCCTGCCACGGCACGGAATCGGGATCGAACAGTTCCACCTCGGTGGACTCGCTGCCCGGCGAAAAATCCAGGTCCAGCAACGGCGCGCGATACATCATGTGCACCTGGTCCATGTGTGGCAACGACATCACGGTGTACAGCTCCGGCTCGCCGACGCGGGCATTGGCCTCTTCCAGTGTCTCGCGCACCGCAGCCTCCACGGTTGTCTCGCCCATTTCCATGAAACCTGCCGGGAAGGTCCAGCGCCCGAGGCGCGGCTCGATGGCGCGCCGGCACAGCAGGATCTTCCCCTGCCACTCCGGCACGCACCCGGCGACGACGCGCGGATTCTCGTAGTGGATGGTGCGGCAGACGCTGCATACGAAGCGCAGCCGGGTGTCGTTGGCCGGGATCTCCCGCACGATTGGGCCGCCGCATTCGGCACAGAATTTCATTTCATCACCGCCGGCGCGCCGTCCGCGAGCAGCGGTTCAATCAGCGGCCAGATCGATTCCACGATCGCGGGTTGCGCATCCGCCGTGGGATGGATCCCGTCCGCCTGCATCAGATCCGGTTTCAGCGCAATATTCTCCAGGATGAACAATCCCAAAGCCACATCATGTTCGGCCGCCAGGTCGCGGTAAATCTGCTCGAATCCTTGCGTGTATGCCGGCCCGTAGTTCGGCGGCAGCTTCATGGGCAACAGCAGCGCATCACTGCCGGCCGCGCGCACCTGTTTCAGGATCGCGCCCAGATTGCGCCGCAGTTCCTCCAGCGCTACACCGCGCAACCCGTCGTTCCCGCCCACTTCAACGATTGTCACCCTTGGTCTGTCCGTCGCGAGCAATGGTCCGAGGCGCATCAGTGCCCCGCGGCTGGTGTCGCCGCCGATGCTGGCATTCACCACCCGGTACGGGTAGCCTTGCTCGGCGACGCGTTGCCCGAGCAGCGCCACCCAACCCTGTTCCATCCGCATCCCGTGCGCGACACTTAGACTGTCACCGAGGATCAACAGGGTGCCCTCCCCGGCCCACGCGGATGCGGGAAGGCACAGCGAAAAACAAATCAGGAATCGAATCATGAACGATACTCCCGGCGTGATTGTGCAGGCGCGCCAATTGGGAAAGCAAGTTGCGAGCCCCGGCGGTACGCTGACCATTCTTGCCGGCATTGATCTCGCCATCGCGGCGGGAGAAAGCGTCGCGATCGTCGGGGTTTCGGGTTCCGGCAAATCCACGCTGCTCGGCCTGCTCGCCGGGCTCGATCTGCCCACCAGCGGCGCGGTGCATCTCGCCGGCGCGGCATTGAACGATCTTGACGAGGACGGCCGCGCCGCGATGCGCGCGCGCCGCGTCGGGTTCGTGTTCCAGTCGTTCCAGTTGTTGCCGGGCCTGACGGCTCTGGAGAACGTCATGCTGCCGCTGGAACTGGCGGGCATCGCACAACCCGCTGAGCAGGCCGGGGCGCGACTTGCGGAGGTCGGGCTCGCCGAACGGCTGCATCACTATCCGCGCCAGCTTTCGGGGGGCGAGCAACAGCGCGTCGCCATTGCGCGCGCCTTCGCGTGCGGGCCGAAAATCCTGTTCGCCGACGAACCCACCGGCAACCTGGACCAGCAGACGGGCGCGCAGATCATCGAGTTGCTGTTCCGGCTGAACCGCGATTATGCGACCACGCTGGTGCTGGTGACCCATGACCCCGCGATTGCGGAGCACTGTGATCGCCTGCTGACGCTCGCGGCCGGCAGAATCACCGGCGAGAGGATGCGTGACCGTGCTTGAAGCCGCGCTGACCGCCCTGAAACGCGACTGGCGTGCAGGTGAACTGCGCCTGATCGCGATCGCCACGGCGCTGGCGGTGGCCGCGCTGTCCAGCGTGGGACTGTTCACCGATCGCGTGCGCCGCGCCATTGAAACACAGGCCACCGAACTGCTGGCCGCCGACCTGGTGCTGGAATCTTCCCACCCCATCGCTGCGGAACTTCTGGACCGCGCGGCCAGGGCCGGACTGGACCGCACGCGCACCGTGAGCTTCCGCAGCATGGCGCTCGCCGGCGAAAAACTGGAACTCTCCGAGGTCAAGGCCGTGGAAGCGGGATATCCGCTGCGGGGCACGCTGCGTACCAGCGACTTGCTGTTTGGCCAGGAACAGGATTCCACGTCCGTCCCCGGGCCCGGCAGCGCCTGGGTGGACGGCCGCCTGCTGCAGGCGCTCGATCTCGAAGTCGGCGCGGGGCTCAAGCTTGGCGAGCTCACGCTGCGCGTGGAACGGATCCTCACTTATGAGCCCGACCGCGGCGGTGAATTGTTCAACATTGCGCCGCGCGTGCTCATTAACCTGGCCGACCTGGATGCCACCGGACTTATCGCCCCCGGCAGTCGCGCCGATTTCCGGCTGCTGCTGCGCGGCGCCACGGACACCGTGGCCGCATTCCGCGAACAGGCGAAGGCAGAAAAAAGCCGTGGGCTCAAGATCCAGGGCATCCGCGATGCACGCCCGGAACTCAGACGCGCGCTGGAGCGGTCCGGGCAGTTCCTGGGGCTTGCGGTGATCGTCGCGATCGCGCTGTGCGGGCTGGCCATCGCAATGGCCTCGCGGCGTTTTGCGCTGCGGCATTACGACACCTGCGCCATGCTACGCTGCCTGGGCGCCGATCAGCGATACATCACCGGCGTGTTCACGCTGCAAATGCTGCTGCTCGCGCTGCTGTTCAGCGGCGCCGGCGCTGCGCTGGGATTCGCCGGCCAGGCGGGACTCGCCTCACTGCTGCAGGAAATGACCGCCCGTGCGATTCCGGCGCCGTCCCCATGGCCGCTGTTGTCCGCGCTCCTCGCCGGCGTCGTGGCGGTCACCGGGTTCGCATTGCCCCAGTTATCGCGGTTGCGCGAGGTTTCCCCGCTGCGCGTGCTGCGGCGCGATCTCGCGCCGGCGCCCGCAGCCTCCCACATCGTCTTCGCGGCCGCCATTGTCACGTTGACACTGCTGGCGCCGTGGCAATCCGGCAATCAGTCGCTGACGGCGTATGTGTTCGGCGGATTGCTGGGAACGGCATTGCTGCTTGCAGGCGGCGCGTTGCTTGGGGTCAGGCTGTGCGCCCGGCTGCGGGCCGGCACCGGTATCGCGTGGCGCTACGGTCTTGCCAACGTGGCGCGCCGCGCGCAGGGCAGCGTCGCCCAGGTGCTGGCTATCGGCCTCGGCGTCACTGCGCTGCTGCTGCTGACGCTGGAACGATCGGACCTGCTGGACTCCTGGCGCAGCCGCCTCGCCCCCGGCATTCCCAACTATTTTCTGATCAACATCCAGCCGGATGAGGTCTCGGCATTGCAGATATTCCTGCGTGAACGCGCTGCGGTGACGACGAATCTCTATCCCATGGTGCGCGGGCGCCTGACGCAGATCAACGGCAAGCCCGTCAATCCCGATGATTACAAGGACTTGCGCGCCCGGCAACTTGCGTCGCGGGAGTTCAATCTGTCCTGGGCAGATCAGTTGCAGGCGGACAACGCGATCACCGCCGGTGCCTGGTGGCCGGAGGAGGCAACCCGGGCGGTGTACTTCTCGGTGGAAGAGGAAATCGGTCAAACCCTCGACATGAATTTGACGGACCGGCTTGCCTACTCGATTGCAGGCCGCGAGATCACCGGCATCGTGCGCAATATCCGCTCCGTGGACTGGGATACCTTCAACGTGAATTTCTTCGTCATCGCCAACCCCGGCGCGCTGGACGGGCTGCCGTCCACATGGATCACGAGTTTCTACCTGCCTGAAGCGCGCCGCGGCATGCTCGTGGACGTGGTGCGCAGTTTCCCGAGCGTGACCATCATTGATGTCGCCGCGATCATCGGCCAGGTTCGCCTGATCATGGAACAGGTGTCCCGCACCGTGGAGTTTGTGTTCGGCTTCACGCTGCTGGCCGGCCTGCTGGTGCTGATTGCCGCGCTGCAGACCACCCACGACGAACGGCGCCAGGAGGCGGCGCTGCTGCGCTCCCTGGGCGCCGGCCGGCGCGCGATCCTGAAGAGCCTCGCCGCGGAGTTCCTTGCCCTCGGGATCATTGCCGGGCTGCTTGCGGCCTTCGGCGCCACGGTGATCAGCTGGCTGCTGGCGCGGTTCGTGTTCGAGCTGCCGTTTGCGATCAATTTGCCGGTCTGGCTCCTGGGTCCGCTCAGTTGCACGCTGGTGGTGCTCGCCGCCGGCATCGCCGGCACGCGCCACGTGCTTGATGTGCCGCCGATGGTGGCGCTTAGGACTGCATGAGGGTGGCCGGCGTGAAGCCGGCCCCACAGGAATAAATGAGGCATGATGTCATCACATGACTGAAGCGGCTGAAAACAAGATCCCCTACCAGAGCGACTACTGGAACGAAGCGGGCGGCCAACGCTGGCTGCGCAACCTCGAACGGGTGGAAGTCATGCTGGCGCCGATTGGAGACGCGATGCTTGCGCGCGCCGCCGCGAAATCCGGCGAATCGGTGCTGGACGTCGGCTGCGGCGGCGGTAAGCTGGCGGCCCGCGTCGCGGCCTCAGTCGCTCCGCGGGGCTCGGTGCTCGGGGTGGACGTTTCCGTGATGCTGATTGAACGGGCGCAACGGGATTACGGCGCGACGCCGTGCCTGACCTTCCGCCTCGCGGACGCGGGCAAGGACAATCTCGGCAGCGGCGCTTTCGATCTCGTCTGTTCGCGCTTCGGCATCATGTTCTTCGCCGATCCGCCGGCGGCCTTCGCGAATATCGCCCGCGCATTGAATCCCGCCGGCCGCATCGTGTTCGTCTGCTGGCAGGACAAGGAGCGCAATCCGTGGATGTACGGTCCGGCGGGTGCCGCCTTCGAGCACATACCGGCCCCGCCGCCGCCCGGGCCGGAAGACCCGGGACCGTTCTGTTTCGCCGATCCGGAGCGCGTGCGCCGGATCCTCGGCGGCGCAGGCTTGCGGCACATCGCCTTCGAGCCGATCACGGGGCTGATGCAGATGGGAGCGGTGGACGATGCGCTGGACTTTGTCAGCACCATGGGCCCCACCGCGCAGCCGCTGGCCGATGCGGAGCCGGGGCCGCGCGCCAATGCGCTCGCCGCGATGCGCAAGGTGCTGGTTGCCCACGACACAGCCACGGGCGTACAGATGCACTATGCCACCTGGCTCGTCAGCGCAGCCAGGCAATGAGGAATTCCCGATGAAAGACCCGAGCCATCTTCTGCAACACAACCGCAACTGGGCCGAGGAGATGCGCCGCCAGGACCCGCAATTCTTCAGCCGCCTCGCAGCGCAGCAGCGGCCGGCGTATCTCTGGATCGGTTGCAGCGACAGCCGCGTGCCCGCAAACCAGATCGTGAACCTGATGCCGGGCGAAGTGTTCGTGCACCGGAATATTGCCAATCTCGTGCACACCAATGACATCAACTGCCTCGCGGTGATCCAGTTCGCCGTCGAGGTCCTGAACGTCAAGCACATCATCCTGTGCGGACACTACGGTTGCGGCGGCGTGCAGGCTGCCATAGACGACAACTCCCACGGGCTGGTGGATTACTGGGTGTGGAGCATCAAGCTCACCTACAAACGCCACCGGAGCTGGCTGGACAGGTTCGCGCCGGAGAGGCGGCCCGCGATCCTGTGCGAGCTCAACGTGATCGAACAGGTGTCCACGCTCTCGTGCAACCGCGTCATCCAGCAGGCCTGGTCGCAGGGCAACCCGTTGCAGGTGCACAGCTGGATCTACGGCATCCAGGACGGGCTGTTGCGCGATCTCGGCATGTGCTGCAGCGCCGGCGACGATCCGGAGGCGCTTTTCCGGGAGGCGCTGGAGAACATCAAGAGGCGGGCCGATGGGGTCTGACTCCATGACTACCGCGGCTACCGGGGTCAGACCCCATGGCAATGTGGATCGCACCGGCGTGCTGCTCACGAACCTGGGCACGCCGGACGCACCGACGACCCCGGCGGTGCGCCGGTATCTCACGGAGTTTCTCTCCGACCGGCGTGTGGTTGAACTCCCGCCGTGGCTCTGGCGGCCGATCCTGCACGGCATCGTCCTGCGCATTCGCCCGCGCAAGTCCGCCGCCGCCTATACGCGCATCTGGTCCGACGCGGGCTCCCCGTTGCTCGCAATCAGCAAGCGCCAGACCGCCGCCGTGGATCGCGCGCTGGAACGCCGGTATCCCGACACCGCCATTGTCACCGCGCTGGGGATGCGCTACGGATCCCCATCCATCGCCTCGGCGCTGGAATACCTGCGCGCCGCAAACGTGCAACGACTGCTGGTGTTCCCGCTGTATCCGCAGTACTCCGCGGCAACGACCGGCTCCACGTTCGATGCCGTCGCAGATGCGCTGAAGGGCCGGCGCCGGGTACCGGAACTGCGCTTCATCAACCATTACCACGATGACACGTTGTATATCGCGGCCCTCGCGGACAGCGTACTCCGGCACCAGGCGGTGCACGGCAGGCCGGATCGCCTTTTGATCTCTTTCCACGGCCTGCCAAAACACTACGTCGCCGCCGGCGATCCGTACTCCGAGCATTGCCAGATGACCACGCGCCTGCTTGCGGCGCAGCTCGGGCTCAACACGGACCAGTGCGCCGTGTCGTTCCAGTCCCGCTTCGGGCCGCGGGAATGGCTCAAGCCTTACACCGACAAACTGCTGTTGCAGTGGGTCAGAAGCGGCATCACCAACGTGCAGGTTCTTTGCCCCGGCTTTTCGGCCGATTGCCTGGAGACGCTGGAGGAGATCGGAATGTTGAACAGGGAACAGTTCCTGAAACACGGCGGCAAACAGTTCAGTTACATCCCCGCGCTGAACGATGGTCCGGCGCACATCGCCGTGCTCGCGGGGATCATCCAGCGGCATCTCTCCGGCTGGGAAGGTCCTGCCGATACCGCACAGCGCGAGGCCTCACGCCAGCGGGCGCCGGCGCTGGGGGCGGATTCTTAGTCCCGGTTGCAGGCGTCACTCATCGTCCCGCGCTGCGCTGACGGTTATCGCGCCGTCGTCGTCCACGCGCACGGCAAGACTGATGGGCCGGCAGCAAACATGGCAGTCCTCGATGTACTCCTAGGGAAGCTCTGATTAACATCAGAGCTTCCCGCAGTGCAGGGCAGATGGCGTGCTCCTGCGCCATCTGCATTTCCGCCCTCCCTGGCGGTCAGATGCATGC
>JACORW010000059.1 GCA_016179185.1 Gammaproteobacteria bacterium
AGGTTGATGCAAAAGTCCGTCCCTGGACTTTTGCCTCTCGCTTCGGCCAAAGCGCAGCTTCGGCCTCGCTCCGTTTATCAAGCACTTGCGTGCTTGATAAACGATGCGTCCCATCCGACCGCCATGGACGACCGCCAGGGATGGTGGAAGTGCAGAAAATGCCTGGAGCAATTTTCTGCCGGCGGAAGTGCAGATTTCGCAGGAGCAGGAAATCTGCCATGGGGCGCCACAGGCTGATGCAAAACAGAGTTTTGCATCAGCCTGTTAGCGGGGTCGGACAGCCCGCTCCAGAACCGAAAAGGTCCTGCCGAAGCGATTCGCCGCATCCGCGGGGAATTCCTGCCGCTCCACCTCGCGCCACGCTTCGCTTTCCAGTTGCTGCCAATCCGGAAACCGGGTGTCGCCTGCGACCTCCGCCGTCACCCGCGTGAGGTAGATGCGCTGCGCCCGAGCCATGAATTGCACGTACAGGTCCGCGCCCCCCATGATCATCACCTCCTCATCGTTGCGGCAATGATCGAACACCGCCTCCACGCTGTGCAGCACCGTGCAACCTGGCGCGCGGTAACCGCGGTCCCGCGTCAGCACGATGTTTTTCCGCCCCGGCAGCACGCGGCCGATGGACTCATGGGTCCTGCGTCCCATGACAATGGGCCTGCCCATCGTGAGGCGTTTGAAATGCTGCAGGTCGGCGGGCAGGTGCCACGGCAGAGCACCGCCGGCCCCGATGACGCCGCGCCGATCCATGGCGACTATCAATGAAATCAGCACAAAATAATTAGACCGCGATGGGGGCGGCGATTGCCGGATGGCACTGATAGCCCTCCAGCCGGAAATCCTGATACCGGAAATCGAACAACGACTTTACGTCCGGATTCAGCCACATGCGCGGCAACGCAAGGGGTTTGCGCTGCAATTGCAGCTCGGCCTGTTCCAGGTGGTTCACATATAAATGCGCGTCACCCAGGGTCAGAATGAGTTCGGCCGGGGTCAGATTCGTCACGTGCGCCATCATCATCGTCAACAGCGCGTAGGAAGCGATGTTGAACGGCACTCCGAGAAAAATGTCCGCGCTGCGCTGGTACATCTGGCACGACAGTTTCCCGCCGGCTGCGTAGAACTGGAAAAACGCATGGCACGGCGCCAGCGCCATGCGATCAATTTCGCCGACGTTCCAGGCGTTGACGATCAGCCGCCGCGAATCGGGGTTCGCGCGGATCTGCTCCACCACGTTGCCGATCTGATCAATGGTGCGGCCGTCGGCGGCCCGCCAGTTGCGCCACTGCACACCGTACACCGGGCCGAGTTCCCCCTGTTCGTCGGCCCATTCGTCCCAGATGGTCACGCCGTTGCGGCGCAGATATTCAATGTTGGAGTCCCCCCGCAGGAACCACAGCAACTCATGAATAATGGATTTGAAGTGCATCTTCCTGGTCGTGACCGCAGGGAATCCCTGCGTCAGGTCGAAACGCAATTGCCTCCCGAACACGCTGATCGTGCCGGTGCCGGTGCGATCCGGCCTGCGCGCGCCGTGGATGCGCACCTCGCGCATCAGGTTCAAATACTGTTCCATGTCAGCGATCCGGCGCTTTGGCGCGATGGGCGACAACCATCATGATCATGCCCAATATTATCATCGGCAGGGACAGCGTCTGCCCCAGAGTCACCCAGCCACCGGCGAGATATCCGATGTGCGCATCCGGCTCGCGCACGAATTCGACACCAATGCGCGCAGCACCGTAAAGAATGAAAAACAGCCCCGTGACCGCCATCGCAGGCCGCGGACGCGACGAATACCACCACAAAATCCCGAACAGCAGCAGTCCTTCGAGCGCCGCCTCGTACAGTTGCGACGGGTGACGCGGGACGCCGCCGGCGCGGGGCTCCGGAAAGATCATCGCCCACGGCACATCCGTTGCAGTGCCCCATAGTTCACCGTTGATGAAATTTGCAATGCGGCCGAAGAACAGGCCCACCGGCACCACCGGGGCAAGAAAGTCGCTGACCTCGAAGAAACCTCGGCCCGCGTGCCGGGAAAACAGCCAAGCGCCGGTCAATCCGCCGATGAGCCCGCCGTGGAACGACATGCCGCCTTCCCAGATGCGCAGGATCGCCAGCGGCTCGGAGAAATAATACCCGGGGTTGTAGAACAGCACTTCGCCGAGGCGGCCGCCGACGAGCAGGCCGAGGGCGCAGTAGAACACCAGATCGCCGACCTGCTCCGGCGTCCAGGCCGGCTTCAGCCCCGCCCCGCGCCGGCTCAGCAGCCACCACGCGCCGAGGATCCCGGCGACATAACTGATTCCGTACCAACGAATCTTCAGAGGGCCCAGGGCTATGGCTACGGGATCGATATTCGGATAGGTCAGCACGTGGACATGAGTCGAAAGTCAAAAATAAAAAGTGAAAAGTGAAGATGTCGAACGCATTATAATCCGCGCAGGCTTCTCACTTTTCACTTTCCACTTTTCACTTTTCGCTCTGGCTCGCCAGATGGCCGCCTCCCGTCACACGAACGCGCTGATAAACGAAACCAGCCCGTACCTGCTGCAACACGTCCACAACCCGGTGCAGTGGTATCCGTGGGGCGAGGAAGCGCTGAACCGGGCGCGCGCCGAGGGCAAACCCATCCTGTTGTCCATCGGCTATTCTGCCTGCCACTGGTGTCACGTCATGGCGCACGAATCCTTCGAGGACGAGTCTACCGCCGCGCTGATGAACGAACACTTCATCAATATCAAGGTGGACCGCGAGGAACGCCCTGACCTCGACAAGATCTACCAGATCGCACAGCAGCTGCTGACGCAGCGCAGCGGCGGGTGGCCGCTGACCATGTTCCTGACCCACGACGATCAGATGCCGTTTTTCGGCGGTACCTATTTCCCGCCGGAACCGCGTTACGGCATGCCCGGATTCCGCGGACTGCTGGACCGCATCGCCGCCTATTACCGGAACGAGCAGACCACCATCCGGAAGCAGAACGAATCCATGCGCGAGGCGCTGCAGTCCATGGCGCAGCCGCCGGCGCCGGCTGCGGTGAGCGAATCGAATCCGCTGGAGTCGGCTGTCAATGAACTGGCGCGATCGTTCGATGAACGGTACGGCGGGTTCGGGGGCGCGCCGAAGTTCCCGCATCCGCCGAATCTCGACCTGTTGCTGCGCGTTGCGGATTCTCCCCGGTTTTGCGCCGATCCGTCACCACTGGAAGACATGGTGCGGTTGACACTGCGCAGCATGGCCGCAGGCGGCATTCACGACCACCTGGCGGGCGGATTTTGCCGCTATTCCGTGGATGATCGCTGGCTTGTTCCGCACTTCGAAAAAATGCTGTACGACAACGGGCAACTGCTGAACCTTTACGCCGACGGCTGGCAGCGGTTCCGGGACCCGCTGTTCCGCGACACCGCGGACGGGATCGCGGCCTGGGTCATGAACGAGATGCAGGCTCCGGATGGCGGGTATTACTCCGCGCTGGACGCCGATTCCGAGGGAGAGGAAGGGAAATTCTACGTGTGGGATCCGGAACAGGTGCGCACGCTGGTGACCGCGGAAGAGTTCGACATCTGCCGGCGGCGTTTCGCTCTGGACCAACCCGCAAATTTCGAGGGCCGCTGGCATCTGCATGCGGCGGCAGAGATCGAGGACATCGCGCGATCGACGGATCGGACCAGCGCCGAGGTGCTGCAACTGTTGCGCTCGGCGACGCACAAGCTGCTTCATGGCCGCGCGCAGCGGGTTCGCCCCGGCACCGATGACAAGATACTGGCGTCGTGGAACGGGCTGATGATCAAGGGCATGGCGCGGGCGGCGTTGCGCCTGGATCGGCCCGCATTCGGCGAGTCCGCGGCCCGGGCGCTGGAATTCATCCGTGCGCACATGTGGCGCGACGGGCGCCTGCTGGCCACGAGCCGGATGGGCACGGCACACCTGGATGGTTACCTGGACGATTACGCCATGTTGCTGGATGCCACGCTTGCCATGCTGCAGTGGCGCTGGTCCGATGCCTGGTTCGAATTCTCAAGGCAACTGGCGCTGGCGCTGTTGCAGCACTTCGAAGATACCGGGCGCGGCGGGTTTTTCTTCACTTCCAACTCCCATGAACGCCTGATTCAGCGCCGCAAGGATTTCATGGATGATGCCGTTCCATCAGGCAACGCCGTGGCCGCCGGGGCCCTGCTGGCGCTGGGGCACCTGACCGGCGACGAGGTCCTGACCGGTGCGGCCGAACAGGCACTGCGCGCTGCGGCCGGCAGCCTGCAGCGCATTCCGCACGCCCACGGCGCGTTGCTGTGCGCCATGCTGGATGTCATGCACCCGCCGCTGCATGTGATCCTGCGCGGCCCCGAGGCGGAAATCGCAGGCTGGAAACGTCAGTGCGCCGCCGCGCTGCCGCTGCGCGCGCGGTTGTTTGCCATCCCCGATACAACCGGCCCGTTGCCCGGCCTTCTCGGCGAGCGCCGGACCCGCGGCACGGCGGTGGCGTATGTCTGCGAAGGATTTACCTGCGATGCGCCGATAACGGAAATTGACGCGCTGCTGGTGCGTCTGCAAAGAGTGGAAAGTGCAACGCGAAAAGTGCAAAGAGAACTTGGGAATCTCTGAACAAGCCCATCCTGGGCTTGTCAGAGGTTCCCTGGGGCACTTCCACAGCCCGTTGACCCCGAACAGACTCAGGGCGTCTCACCTTTTACTTTATTACTTTCCGCTTGCAACTTTTCGCCGTCTTTGGAGGTCGGTTTATTCCGGCGATCACCCTGGTGACGAAGCCGGATTACGGTATCATGCGCGTCCACGGCCCAGCCCGGAAACCGTCGCTGGCCTGGACCCGTTCCCACTCCTGGCATGATTCAAGACTGGAGAATTGAGCGTGGAAAATGTAGCACACCGCCGCCTGCGCGACTGGGTCCGGACCATGAGCCGGCTCTGCGAACCTGAAAACGTCGTCTGGTGCGACGGATCCGCCGCGGAACGGGCGGCCATCTGGGAAGGACTGGTTCGCCAGGGCACCGCGAAGCCACTGAACCAGAAACTGCGCCCCGGCAGCTTCATCGTGCGATCGGACCCGGCAGACGTGGCGCGGGTCGAGGACCGCACCTTCATCTGTTCCGCGAATCGCGATGACGCCGGCCCGACCAACAACTGGGTGGCGCCCGATGAGATGCGCGCGACAATGCAGCGGCTGTTCGCGGGCGCCATGCGCGGTCGCACGATGTATGTCATCCCGTTCAGCATGGGACCCATCGGCTCCGACATCGCCCACATCGGCGTGCAGCTTACGGACTCCCCGTACGTCGTGGGCAGCATGCACGTGATGACGCGTGTCGGCAGCCGGGTCCTCGAGCAGTTGGGCGAGGACGGGCGTTTTGTCCCCTGCATCCATTCCGTCGGCAGCCCCATAGGTGACGGTTCGGAGGACGTGCCGTGGCCATGCAACCCGAACGAGAGATACATCGTGCATTTCCCTGAAACCCGGGAAATCTGGTCCTACGGCTCCGGCTACGGAGGCAACGCGCTGCTCGGGAAAAAGTGTTTTGCGCTGCGCATCGCCTCGGTCATGGCGCGGGACGAAGGCTGGCTGGCCGAGCACATGCTGATCGTCAAGGTGACCGATCCGGCCGGCCGCACCCGGTACATGGCCGGCGCTTTCCCGAGCGCCTGCGGCAAGACCAACCTGGCCATGCTGACGCCCACGTTGCCCGGCTGGAGGGTGGAGACCATCGGCGACGACATCTGCTGGATGAAGTTTGGCGCCGACGGACGACTGTACGCTATCAATCCCGAAGCGGGATTTTTCGGCGTCGCGCCAGGCACCAGCATCCTGTCGAACCCCAATGCCTTGCGCACGCTGGAACGCAATTCCGTCTTCACGAATGTCGCGGAGACGCCGGATGGAGATGTGTGGTGGGAAGGGATGACGGACATCCCGCCGGAGCGGCTGACCGACTGGCAGGGACTGCCGTGGGCCCCCGGAAATTCCGGTCCCGCGGCCCATCCCAATGCCCGGTTTACCGTCGCAGCGCACCAGTGTCCGGTTATCGCGCCGGAGTGGGAGGATCCCGCCGGCGTGCCCATCAGCGCCATCCTGTTCGGCGGGCGGCGCGCCAGCGTCGTACCCCTCGTGAATGAGGCCCGCGACTGGACCCAGGGCGTGTATTTTGGATCGATCATCGCCTCCGAGAAGACCGCGGCCGCAGCCGGCCGCGTCGGCGAGCTGCGCCGCGACCCGATGGCGATGCTGCCGTTCTGCGGCTACAACATGGCCGACTATTGGTCCCATTGGCTGCGCATGGGAACGCGGAACAGCGCCCACCTGCCGCGAATCTTCTACGTTAACTGGTTCCGGCGCGACGATCGGGGCCGGTTCCTGTGGCCGGGATTCGGCGAAAATGCCCGGGTATTGAAGTGGATCTTCGAGCGCTGTGACAACGATGCCGGTGCCATCGACGCCCCCATTGGACGGTTGCCGTCGCCGGACGCGCTGGACCTGCACGGACTCAAGCTGGACAACGATGCCCTGCATGATTTACTGCGCGTGGATACGGACGGCTGGCGGCAGGAGATTCCGTTGATCCGGGAGTACTACCACAGCTTCGGCGGCCGCGCGCCCGATGCGCTGTTGGGCGAATCGCTGGCGCTTGCAGGGCGTCTGGATGCGGCGCAGGGTTCCGCGGCGTAGCGCGCATTAACAGGTTGTTGAAAAAGTCCGTCCATGGACTTTTTCAACTCGAAAAGCAAAAAGTGCGATTTTTGCTTTTCTCCATTTTTCAATGACTTGAAAAATGGCGGTGCATCCTGCACCGCTTTATCAGGCTGTTGAAAAGACTTTTTCAACAGCCTGTTAATTCATGCTGTTGCTGTTACACGGGCATCCTCAGGGGAAAGGGGGACACATGAACGAGAACGTGCAAACCGGCAAAGAAGAGCAGAACTGGGCCATGTACTGCCATCTGGCGGCGCTCATCGGCTTCATCATCCCGCTCGGCAACGTGCTGGGCCCGCTGGTGGTCTGGCTGATGAAAAAGGACACGATGCCGCAGGTGGACGTCCACGGGAAGGAGGCGCTGAACTTCCAGATCACCGTGCTGCTCGCACTGATCGTGTGTGCGGTTCTGACCGTGGTCCTGATCGGCTTCCTGCTGCTGCCGGTGGTGGGAGTGGGCGCGCTGGTGCTGACGATCATGGCGGCGATCAAGGTGTCCAACGGCCAGTTGGATTACCGCTACCCGATCGCATTGCGCCTGATCAAATAACGCCGGATACCCGCCAGGGATGGGTGTGGTTATGCAGGCATGAGCGCGGCGGAATCCGTCGCACTGCGCAGGGTCACCTGGCGCCTGCTGCCGTTTCTGCTGGTCACCTACATCATCTGCTGGCTGGACCGCGTCAACGTCGGCTTCGCCGCGTTGCAGATGAACCAGGACCTCGGCTTCAGCGCGACGGTGTACGGTTTCGGCGCCGGCGTGTTCTTCGCCGGTTACGCCCTGTTCGAGATCCCGAGCAATCTGATCCTGGCGCGTGTCGGCGCGCGCCGCTGGATCGCGCGCATCATGATCACATGGGGACTGATTTCGGCGTGCATGATGTTCGTGTTCGATTCCAGAAGCTTCTACGTCCTGCGTTTTCTGCTCGGTGTTGCCGAGGCGGGATTCCTTCCCGGCATCATTTACTACCTCGGTAACTGGTATCCGGGCCCGCAACGGGCCAGGGCCGTGGGCTGGTTCATGTCCGCGATTCCCCTGTCCATTGTGATTGGCGGGCCGCTGGCGGGCATGTTGCTCAGCATGGACGGCCTGATGGGACTGCGCGGATGGCAGTGGCTGTATCTCGTCGAAGGCGCGCCGGCGTTTTTTCTCGGGTTTGTCGTGCTGGCGGTGCTTCCGGACAAGCCGTCCGACGTGCGCTGGCTCAGCGAATCCGAACGGGATCTCCTGAGTGCGCGCATCCGCGCCGAGCAGGAACAGGCGCGCGCGCAACATGGCCTGGGTCTCGGCCGGGCGATGCTGCACCCGACGGTCTGGGCGCTGGCGCTGATCATGTTCACGTGCCAGTCGGGCAGTTACGGCCTGACGCTGTGGATGCCGCAAATCCTCAAGGGACTCTCGGGACTCAGCGACCTGCTGGTTGGCATGATCTCCGCTCTGCCCTACGTCGCCGCCGCCATCGGCATGGTGCTGATCGGCGCCAGTTCGGATCGCAGCGGCGAACGTTTTCTGCACATCGCGATCCCGAGCCTGGTCGCGGTAATCGGTTTCGTCGCCAGCGCATGGATCACATCCCCATTGCCGGCGCTGGTTGCGCTGACAGTCGCCGCGGTGGGTGACCTGGGCAGCCGCGGGCCGTTCTGGGCATTGCCCGGACGCTTTCTCGCCGGCAGCGCCGCCGCCGGGGCGATCGCGCTGATCAATACCGTGGGCTCGCTGGGCGGCTTCGTCGGGCCCTATGCCGTGGGACTGGTCAAGGATGCCACCGGCAATTTCACCGGCGGGCTGATGTTCCTGGCCCTGTTGCTCCTGCTTGGCGCCTTCGGCACACTGCGGCTACGTGACGCCGCAGTGCTGCGCGCCGGCCCGCACTGACAGCACGATCATTTGCCACGAACAATGCGCGTCCGGGCACGACTGGAAGGAGTACTGCGATGAGACTGCGATCATTTCTTTTGGCCGTTCTGGTCACGGTTTGGAACTTCCCGGCCGCGGCGCGGGCTTCGACCCTCGCCGAGGCAATAGCCGGCGACTACCCCTACCTGGAATCGTTGTTCAAGCATTTGCACGCGTACCCGGAACTGTCCATGCAGGAATTCAAGACCTCCGATCGGCTGGCGGCGGAGCTGCAACAACTCGGATTTACCGTGACCCGCGGGATCGGAAATACCGGACTGGTCGCCACGTTGCGCAACGGTGACGGACCGGCGCTGTTGATCCGCGCCGACATGGACGGGCTGCCGGTGCAGGAAAAGACCAGGCTCGACTATGCCTCCAGTGCCCGGCAGGTGAACCTGGAGGGCGTGGAAATGCCGGTCATGCACGCCTGCGGTCACGACATGCACGTCACGACCCTCGTCGGCGTGGCGCGGCGCATGGTGGAATTGAAGAATCAGTGGCACGGCACGCTGCTGCTGCTGGGCCAGCCGGCGGAAGAGGCGCTGGGCGGCGCGCGGGCCATGGTGGCCGACGGACTCTACGAACGTGTCGGCCGCCCGGACTTCGCACTCGCCCTGCACGTCATCGCCAAATACCCCGCGGGGAAAATCGCGTTCAGCGACGGGTTGATGTATTCCAGCGCGGACACGGTGCGCATCAATGTCAGGACCAAGGCCACGCACGGAGCCTCTCCGCACCTGGGCCACGACCCGGTGGTGATCGGCAGTCAGATCGTGCTGGCGCTTCAAAACATCGTCACGCGCGAGATCAGTCCCATCGAGCCGGCGCTGATCACCGTCGGCGCATTTAATGCCGGCACGGCGCCCAATGTCATCACCGACCTGGCACGACTCGACGTCACGGTGCGGGCCAATTCCGAGGCAACGCGGGCGAAGTTGCTGAAGAGCATCGAGCGTGTCGCCATCAATACGGCGCGTGCCGCCGGTGTCCCGGAAGACATGTTGCCGGAAGTCATCATTGCGCCGGACGGCGCGCCCACGACCACCAACGACGCGGAACTGGCACGGCGCGTGCGCGACGCCATGGAACGCGGCATGGGCGCGGACGCATTCGTGGAGTGGCACCAGACCGACATGGGCGCCGAGGACTTCCCGGACCTGGTGAACACGACGCCGCCGATCCCGAGCGTCTACTTCGAGGTGGGCGGAACGGCGCCGGAACAGCTCGCGTCAGGGGAATGGGCGGATCATCACTCGCCGCTGTTCCGCATTGAACCGGAGCTGTCCATCAAGGCCGGCGTCGAGGCCATGACGCTGGCGGCGCTGGAGTTGCTGCGAAAAAATTGACTCCTGTGGAACCGGCTCTGCTCTGGTGCTGCAGGATCGAGCGGACGCATAATTTTCCATTGATGTACGCGCCACCCTGTAGAGATTCGGGCAGCTTGCCCGCCGCTCCGATGACTGTTTCGCGGGCACGCCGGCAAGTACGTCCGTGTAGGCTCGGGTTCGGCCATCCCTGGCCTCACACGTCCCGCGAAACAGTCCTCCTCGCGTCGGCCCGCTGGACACAATCGGGAGGGTGACGCCGGATGGCACGGACGCGAGGATCGCATTTTGGCGGACCGTGTGGCGCCAGGGAAGGCGCCACCCGAGCCTACAGGGAAGTACTCGCGGCGTGTCCGACAAAATGCGATCGGAGCGGCCGCAGGCTATCCGGCGCAGCCCGTCCCCACAGAGTCACCGCGGCAGATCGGAATATCCCATGAGGAACTCGTCCACCGCGCGGGCGCACTGGCGGCCCTCGCGGATGGCCCACACGATCAGTGACTGGCCGCGGCGCATGTCGCCGGCGGCGAACACCTTGTTCACCGACGTGGCATAGCAGCCGGCGCCGTCCGTGGTCGCGCGCGCATTGCTGCGCGCGTCTTTCTCCACGTTGAACGTGTCGAGGATGTCCGCGGCCGGGCCCATGAAGCCCATGGCCAGCAGCACGAGATCCGCCTTCAATTCGGACTCGGATCCCGGCACCTCCTCCATTTTCAATTGGTCCGTGGCCGCATCCGTCTTCCACTCCAGCCGCACGGTGGTCAGGCTCGTGACCCTGCCGTCCCTGCCGTTGAAACGCTTTGTGGCCACGGAGAAATCGCGCTCGCAACCCTCTTCCTGCGACGACGACGTACGCAGCCGCGTCGGCCAATAGGGCCACACCGGATTGTGCTCCACGTCCGGCGGCATCGGCAGCAATTCCAGCTGCGTCACGGATTTCGCGCCGTGGCGATTGGACGTGCCGACGCAATCGGAGCCGGTATCGCCGCCGCCGATGACGATGACATGCTTGCCGGCCGCGCTCAGTTCCGGCACGCCCTTGTCGCCGGCGACGCGGCGGTTCTGCAACGGCAGGAACTCCATGGCGAAATGCACGCCCTTGAGTTCTCTCCCCGGCACCGGCAGATCGCGCGGCGCTTCCGCGCCGCCCGCCAGCACCACGGCGTCGAACTCCGCGAGCAATCGCTCCGGCGCGATGGTCTGGCGGGCGTCATTGGTGACGCCGGCGCCGGGGCCCTGCCCACCGACATAAATGCCGGGGCGGAACGTCACGCCTTCCGCCGCCATCTGCGCGAGGCGCCGGTCTATGACGGGTTTCTCCAGTTTGAAGTCCGGGATGCCGTAGCGCAGCAGCCCGCCGATGCGGTTATTCTTCTCGAACACGGTGACCGCATGCCCGCGCCGCGCCAGTTGCTGCGCGCAGGCCAGGCCGGCCGGCCCCGATCCGACCACGGCAACCGACTTCCCGCTTCTGTGAGCCGCCGGTTCCGGCCGGACCCAGTCATTTTCCCAAGCGCGATCGATGATGGCGTGCTCGATGGATTTGATGCCCACCGGGTCATCGTTGATGCGCAGTACGCAGGCCTCTTCGCACGGCGCCGGGCACACGCGGCCGGTAAACTCGGGAAAATTGTTCGTGGAGTGCAGCGTACCCAGTGCGTTGCGCCAGTCCTGGGCGTAAACCAGATCGTTGAAATCCGGGATGATGTTGTTGACCGGGCAGCCGCTCATGCAGAACGGGATGCCGCAGTCCATGCAGCGCGCGCCCTGGATGCGCGCGTCATCGTCGCTGATGGGCCGGATGAACTCGCGGAAATGCCTGCGCCGCTGGTCCGGCGACTCGTGCGGCTCGTCGAGGCGCGAGTACTCCATAAAACCCGTGATCTTGCCCATTCTTTTATCCGTAGCTACAAGCTACAAGCCACAAGCAACAAGGGAAACACTCCGTGGCTTGTGTCCTTGTAGCTTGTCGCTTGTTGCTTGTAGCTGCCTTCAAGCCGCATTCCTGCCATTCACTTGCGCCAGTTCTCCCAACGCCCTCCGGTACTCCTTCGGAAACACCTTGATGAACCGGCCGCGCCACTCGCTCCACGCAGCCAGGATCTCCGCGGCGCGTTTGCTGCCGGTGTGTTGCGCGTGCCGCTGGAGCATCCGCCGCACGATGACCTCGTCGGCCTCGCCGTGGTGCCACAACGCCGGAGGCAGCTTCGCCTGCTGTTCCTGTTCCGGCGCTACGGGCTCCAAGTCCACCATCGCGGGATTTACCAGTGCCGCCGCCCGGCCGTCCTGGTCCAGCACATAGGCGATGCCGCCGGACATGCCCGCGGCAAAGTTGCGTCCAATGCCGCCGAGTACCAGCACCGTGCCGCCCGTCATGTATTCGCAACCATGATCGCCGACGCCTTCGACGACCGCCTCGGCGCCTGAATTGCGCACCGCGAAGCGTTCGCCGGCGACGCCGCAGAAATACGCCTCGCCGGCGATGGCGCCGTACAGAACCACGTTGCCCGTGATGATGTTCTCCCCCGGCGCGCCGCGGAATTTCGGTGACGGCTGCACGCTGATGCGTCCGCCGGACAACCCCTTGCCGCAGTAATCGTTGGTGTCGCCGACCAGATCGAGCGTAATGCCGCGCGCCAGGAAAGCGCCGAAACTCTGTCCTGCGGACCCGCGCAGGCGGACATGAATGGTGTTGTCCGGCAGACCGTCGTGTCCGTAGCGCTTCGCGACGTGCCACGACAGCATCGTGCCCACGGTGCGGTTTACGTTGCGGATCGGCACGTCAATGGTCACCTTTTCGCGCCGTTCCAGTGCCGGCGCAGACAGTTCGATCAGGCGGTTGTCCAGCGCGCGTCCCAGCCCGTGGTCCTGCTGCGCGCAGTGGTGGCGCGCCACCTCCGCGGGCATCTCCGGCAGGTGGAAGATGCGCGAGAAGTCCAGCTTCCTCGCCTTCCAGTGTTCGATGCCGCGGCGCGTATCCAGCAGATCGGCGCGACCGATGAGGTCATCGAACCTGCGGATGCCGAGCTGGGCCATCAGTTCGCGCGCCTCTTCGGCGACAAAAAAGAAATAATTGACCACGTGCTCCGGCTTGCCCGTGAACTTCCTGCGCAATTCCGGGTCCTGCGTCGCCACGCCCACCGGGCAGGTATTGAGATGGCATTTGCGCATCATGATGCAGCCTGCGACCACCAGTGGCGCGGTGGCAAAGCCGAACTCGTCGGCGCCCAGCATCGCGCCGATCACCACGTCGCGGCCGGTCTTCATCTGCCCGTCCACCTGCACCGAGATGCGCCCGCGCAGCCGGTTCAGCACCAGTGTCTGCTGCGTCTCGGCGAGCCCCAGTTCCCACGGCGAACCGGCGTGCTTGATGGATGACCATGGCGAAGCCCCGGTCCCGCCGTCGTGGCCGGCGATGGTCACATGGTCGGCCTTGGCCTTGGCAACGCCGGCGGCGATGGTGCCGACACCGGTCTCGGATACCAGCTTGACGCTGACGGCTGCTTCCGGGTTGGAGTTCTTGAGGTCATGGATCAGCTGCGCCAGATCTTCGATGGAATAAATATCGTGGTGCGGCGGCGGACTGATCAGTTCCACGCCCGGGGTCGCGTAACGCAGTTCAGCGATGTACTCGGACACCTTGCGCCCGGGAAGCTGGCCGCCCTCGCCCGGCTTCGCGCCCTGCGCGATCTTGATCTGCAGCATCTCGGCGGAGGCAAGGTACTCGGCGGTGACGCCAAAGCGCCCCGACGCCACCTGTTTTATTTTTGACTTCAGCGAATCGCCGGGCTTGAGCGGGATGTCCACGACCACGCGCTCGTCCCCGAGCCGGCCCTGCATCGTTTCACCGGCGGCGATGGGCGCATAGCGGCGCCGATCCTCGCCGCCCTCGCCGGTATTACTGCGCCCGCCGATGCGGTTCATGGCCACCGCCAGCGTCGCGTGCGCCTCGGTGGAAATGGATCCCAGCGACATGGCGCCGGTGGAGAAGCGCTTCACTATTTCCGCCGCCGGTTCGACTTCCTCGATGGGTACCGGCTTGCACGCGTCGAACCGGAACTCGAACAGTCCGCGCAGCGTCAACAACCGCTCCGACTGATCATTGATGAGCCGTGCATATTCCTGGTACGTGGCATGGGAATTGCCGCCGGTGGCATGTTGCAGTTTGGCGATGGCGTCCGGCGTCCACATGTGTTCCTCGCCGCGGACGCGATAATGGTATTCCCCGCCGGCATCCAGCGCGCCGGCCAGCACCGGGTCATCTCCGTAGGCGGCGCGGTGCATGCGGATGGCCTCGTCCGCCAGTTCAAAGATACCGACGCCCTCCACCGTGGACGTGGTGCCGGTGAAATACCGATCCACGATGGCCCGAGACAAACCCACCGCCTCGAAGACCTGCGCGCCCGTGTAGCCCATGTACGTGGAGATGCCCATCTTCGACATGACCTTCTTCAGTCCCTTGCCGATGGCCTTGATGTAGTTTTTGCACGCCTTCGCCGCATCGAGCCCGCCCGTCAGCCCGCACGCCGCCAGATCCGAAACCGTCTCCAGCGCCAGATAGGGATGGATCGCCTCGGCGCCGTAGGCGCCCAGCAACGCAAAATGATGCACCTCCCGCGCCGACCCGGTCTCCACCACAAGCCCGGTGGACGTGCGCAGCCCCTTCGACACCAGGTGCTGGTGCACGGCCGACAACGTGATCAGCACCGGGATCGCCACGTTGTCGCGATCCGCCTTGCGATCCGAGATGATCAGGATCCCGCAGCCGGAGCGGGCCGCGTCCGCGGCCTGGGCGCACAATGACGCCAGCCCCGCTTCGATGGCCGCCCTGCCCCACGCCACAGGATAGGTGGAATCCAGTTCGTAGGAGCGGAACTTGCCCTCGGTCCAGCGCTCGATGTGCCGGATTGTCTCCATCTGGTTGAAGTCCAGAACCGGTTGCGACACCTCCAGCCGCAACGGCGGGTTCATTTCGTCAATACCGAGCAGGTTCGGCCGCGGCCCGATGAACGACACCAGCGACATCACCAGTTCCTCGCGGATCGGGTCTATGGCGGGATTGGTCACCTGGGCGAACAACTGCTTGAAGTAGTGATAAACGGTCTTGTTCCTGCTGGACAGGATGGCAAGCGGCGAATCGTTGCCCATGGAGCCGACCGGCTCCTCGCCGTTGCAGGCCATGGGCGCCAGCAGCAGCTTCAGATCCTCCTGCGTATAGGCGAATGCCTGCTGGCGGTCGAGCAGCGATTCCCGGGTCGCGGGCGCGCGCTCGCGTTCGCCGTGCAGGTCGTCCAGTCGCACGGTGATGCGTTCCACCCACTCCTGGTAGGGGCGCGCCGCGCAGATGGATTCCTTCAATTCGTCGTCGTCTATGATGCGGCCTTTTTCCAGGTCCACGAGAAACATCTTGCCCGGCTGCAGGCGCCACTTCTTGACGATCTTCCCCTCGGGGATGGGCAGCACACCGACCTCCGAGCCCATGACCACGAGATTGTCGTCGGTGACCAGGTAGCGCGACGGGCGCAGGCCGTTCCGGTCCAGCGTCGCGCCGATGCGCACCCCGTCGGTAAAGGCGATGGACGCGGGGCCATCCCAGGGCTCCATCATCGCCGCGTGGTAGGCATAAAACGCGCGCCGGGCCGGATCCATGGCGCCGTGCGCCTCCCACGCCTCCGGGATCATCATCATCACCGCCTGCGCGATGGGATATCCGGCCATGACCAGCAGTTCCAGCGCATTGTCGAAGGACGCGGAATCCGACTGCCCGTCGTATATCAGCGGCCAGATCTTGTTCAAATCCTCCTCGAGGATCGGGCTCGAAATGGCGCGCTGGCGCGCGCGGATCCAGTTCACGTTGCCGCGCAGCGTGTTGATCTCGCCGTTATGCGCGATCAGGCGGAACGGATGCGCCAGGTCCCAGGTCGGGAACGTATTCGTGGAGAACCGCATGTGCACCAGCGCCAGAGCGGATTCGAAGCGCGGGTCCTGCAGATCGAGGTAATAGGGACCAAGCTGCTGCGCGAGCAACATGCCCTTGTAACAGAGGGTCCGCACCGACATCGAGGGCACGTAATATTCCTTGCCGTGCTCGAGCCGCAGCGCCTGGATCGCGTGCCCGGCCTCTTTGCGGATGATGTACAGCTTGCGCTCAAGCGCGTCGGATACCGTGATGCCCTTGCCGCGGCCGATGAACACCTGCTGGATCACCGGTTCCATACGCTGCGCCGGTTCGGCCAGATCCGCGTTGTCCACCGGCACGTCGCGCCAGCCGAGCAACACCTGACCCTCTTCGCGGATCGCGCGTTCCATCTCGTACTTGAGGGCGAGACGCGAGGCCGGGTCCTGGGGCATGAACACCATGCCGATGCCGTACTGCCCCGCCTTCGGCAGTTTCACGCCCTGCTTCGCCATCTCCTCGCGGAAAAACCGATCCGGGATCTGGGTAAGGATGCCGGCGCCATCGGACAGTTTCGGGTCCCAGCCCACGGCGCCGCGGTGCGACAGGTTCTTGAGCAGCGCCAGCCCCTGCTCGACGATGGCATGGGATCGGACTCCTTTAATGTGCGCGATGAACCCTACACCACAGGCATCGTGCTCCCGGGCGGGATCGTAGAGACCTTGGGCAGACAGGCGACTGGTTTCCACGGTGATTCCTCAAAAGGCGGGGACGGAATTCAGTTCCGTCTCCGACGAATACAGCAGGTTCAGATTGCCACAGGATGCGCCCTAGCTCATTGTCCCTGGGGCGGGCCGAAATGCAAAAAAACGGACCGCGACTATACCGACCCGATCCTTTCCCTTCAAGGGTTCAGACCTGTGAAAATGCCATATTGTACCGCTGTTACCTGGCGATACGACAAGTCTGAGTTTACGTATTAACTACTGCAATGGATAACCAGCCGGCTATTTCTCCAGCCGCCGCAGTTTCAGCTCGATCTCTTCAAGTTCCGTGAGTGCCTGCTTCAGCAGGGCGTCCAGCACTTCGGCGTTCTGCAATTGCACGGCCTGTTCCTCGAAATCCCGATCAAGACCGCTGCGGAAGTCGCGCCGGATGGCATCCACCCGCTCGCGGAGTTCGGTCTGTTTCTGCCGCAGTGCCTGCTCTGATTCCGTGTTGTTTTTCACGTTTGCCGGTTCCGCATGTTTCACTACATGTGATCCAGCATACATTGTTCAGTGTCAGGCGCGCACTACGTTGATCGGGGTCAACGAAAGGACGCCCGCCCAATGGCACAAATTGCAGCCGTGACAGGCGGTCAACGAGGCATCAATCGAATCCATGAAATACAACGTCCGGCATAGCCGCACCTTTCCTGATCGCCGAACCGCGGGACGCGACCTGGCGCGGGCGCTGAACAGGTATTCAGGCCGCGGCGACGTTCTGGTGCTGGCGTTGCCCCGCGGCGGTGTGCCGGTCGCCGATGAGATCGCGCGTTTCCTCGGCGCGCCCCTGGATATTCTGATCGTGCGCAAGCTCGGCGTCCCCGGGCAGCCGGAATTGGCGCTCGGTGCCATTGCCTCCGGCGGGGCGCGGGCCGTCAATGATGAGATTGTTGAGGCGCTGGGCATTGACCCCGCGATAGTTGATGCCATCGCGGACAGGGAGAGAATGGAAATACTCCGGCGCGAGCAGGCCTATCGCGGCGACCGCCCGCCGATCCAGGTCGCCGGAAAGGTTGTTATCGTCGTGGACGACGGCATGGCGACGGGAGCGACGATGCGCGCCGGCGTGCGGGCGCTGCGGGCGCTGCAACCGGCCCGCCTGGTCGTGGCGGTGCCCCATGCGCCAACCGATACCTGCGCGTCACTGTCCGCCGAAACAGATGAACTGGTTTGTCTGGAGATGCCCGAACCGTATGTGGCGGTGGGCCGCTGGTATCAGGACTTCCCGCAGCTGACGGACGCCGAGGTCAGGGAAATCCTCGGACACGCCGCCGCCGGCCGCAGTGCGTGAAGCTTTACCTGGCCGCGGCGGCGCCGCACGTAAGTCTTCAGTCTGCGCTGCGCCGCGTCGAACACACCCCGAATCGCCAGGTAAACGTCCTCATGGGAACGATGTTCGCCCGGTTCCCGGGAAATAGTGAACTCCCCGTCGGGGACCGTGAATCGCAGGCGTGCGTGGTAGATTCGACCCCCGTCCTGGTGTTGGCACGAGGCTTCCACCAGGACCTGGATCCCGATGACATCACGGCTGAATCGGTTCAGCCGGCCGGCATGTTCGCGAATGCAGTCCTCCAGTGACTGCGAATGCGGAAAACCTCTAAACGTGACGTTGATCGGAATGATGGACAAGGGTCGGATGTCTCCGTTGACCTCGGAGCCCCTGCGTGCGCGTGCGCGGCGCAGTTCAGGCGCGTCCCAGCAGACGGTCGATTTCCCGTTCCGCGGCGAACCAGTGCTCCGCGGAGTCGCCGGTGAACCCGGCATTCAAAGCGTGGAAATACGCAGCCTCCCGGATCATTGCGAAACGCACTTCCCGGCTCTCCCCGGCAACCGGGCTTTTTGACTTTCCGGACGGGGCCCTGGGCACGGCCAGCGCCTTGGGTTTTGCCTTCGACAGACTCTTCATTGGCATCGAAACCTCCTGCATTGCGCGATTGCGGTTCCTGGGCGCGAGCAACGCAACAAAATCGTACGCCTTCCAAGACCGGGAACCTTGATCCATGTCAGCCATTGCGCGTACCGGCACCCGGACAACCGATCGATCCGGACCATCGGGCATTGATCTCCATCAAACCGTCCCGGGCGCATCCGCGTAGATTTTCCTTCCGTGCAGACATACCCGTCAGCAATTGAGTTCATGGACATCGTCCTTTCCGCCGATGGCGTGGAACTGGACGCTTCTCTGGCATTGCCCGAGAGACAGTGCGGCCTCGTTCTGTTCATCCACGGCAGCGGCAGCAGCCGCTTCAGTCCCCGCAACCGGATCGTCGCGGACGCGCTCAACCGGCGCGGGCTCGCCACCCTGCTGCTGGACCTGCTTACCATTCCCGAGCACGAACAGGATGAAATTACCGGCGAGCTGCGCTTCGAAATCGAGCTGCTGAGCCGGCGGGCAATGCAATGCATTGAACGGGTTGGAGAACGGGGGTCGCTGGCACACCTTCCGCTCGGCCTGTTCGGCGCCAGTACCGGGGCCGCGGCGGCGCTGAATGCGGCGGCGGAGCGCCCCGATAAGGTTGCCGCGATCGTATGCCGCGGCGGGCGTCCCGACCTCGCACTGCCGATGCTGCCGGACGTGCAGGCGCCGACGCTGTTCATCGTGGGCGCGCTGGATCACACCGTGCTGGCGCTGAACCGTGAGGCCGCCGCTGCCCTCAGGGCAACCCATCGCATCGCCGTGGTGCCGGGTGCCTCGCACCTGTTCGAAGAACCGGGGAAGCTGGACATTGTGGCGGCGCTGGCGCGCGATTGGTTTCTGCACCACCTTGCCGGCGGCGCAACGGCGGCGCAGGCGAACGCGTGAATCCCGGCGCGCCGCCGCCCGTGCCCCGGCTGCCGGCGCTGCGCTACGCCGCCTTCACCTCGATCTTCTTTTCCTCTTTCTGCGCCCCCGCCGTCTTCGGCATCACCAGTTTCAATACGCCGCTGGAAAACGTGGCCGCTATCCTGTCGGTATCCACGGTTTCCGGCACCTCAAATGACCGCTCGAAGGAACCGTAGCGCCGCTCGGAGAGGTAGTAATCCTTTTTCTTCTCCTCGGTCTCTTCCTTTTTCTCGCCCTTGATGCACAGCCTGTTGTTGGCGAGGGTCACTTCGATGTCCTTTTCCTGCATGCCGGGCAGCTCGGCGGTGATCTCGAACGCCTTTTCCTTTTCGGCGATGTCAATCGCCGGGGCGATGCCCCACGAAGAAGCACGGCGCCAGGCGGGCTCAAGGTCGAACCATGATCGGCGGAACGGCAGGTGCCAGTTGGCGCCAAAGTCATCGAACAACCGATCCACTTCGCGGCGCAGGCTTTCGAACGGATGAAAAGTGCCGGCGGCCGGAACTTTCTCCGCAGGCAGCTGCACCTTCTTTACCGGGACAACTGTTGCTGTGTGTGCCATGGCCATTTCCTCCTGTCTCACTCTTGCTTCGCAGACAATTGACAGGCTGGCGAAAAACCCGTTTTTCTCCGGCCTGTCCGGCGTCTGAAAAAGTCCGCCACGAACTACTTCAGCACTCCATGAACAAAGTATTGCGCTTTCTCCGGAGGCCACCTTGATTCGGATCAAGCGCGGTAATGCCCTGACGCGGTCAACTGCCCCGCGCCGCGGCACCTGCGTCTCCAGCCCCTCGGCCAATGGGGCGTCGACCCGCAGCAGAGCGCCGGCCGGAGGACCGCCGTTCCCGGCATGATGCACACGGCCATGTCGGGATCCCGGCGTCATTCATTGATCCGTATCAGATTTGCCGCCCCATTCCGCTCCTAGTATCTGCCGGAGGCAGAGGCAGAATTTCTAACGAGTCAGGACGGTCATACATGGGGATCATTTCCCAGCGGCGCGCGGTCGCTGCATCCCTCCGGGATACGCTCGCGGTCATCATGGCGGGCGGCCGCGGACTGCGCCTCGGCCCGTTGACCGCGAATCACAGCAAACCGGCGCTCCCGTTCGGCGGCAAGTTCCGCATCATTGACTTCACGCTGTCCAATTGTGTCAATTCCGGGCTGTACAAGATCTGCATCCTGACGCAATACCGTGCCCATTCACTGATGCGGCACGTGGAACTGGGCTGGTCCTTCTCCCGGCACGAATTCGGCGAGTTCGTGGAGCTGCTGCCGGCCCAGGAGCGAACCGAGGCCTCGTCCTGGTACCAGGGCACCGCCGACGCCGTTTACCAGAACCTGGACATCATCCTCGGCCACCAGCCCGACTATGTCCTGATCCTCGCCGGCGACCACATCTACAAGATGGACTACGGCATGATGCTGGAAACGCACCTGGCCAGCAGGGCCGACGTGACCGTCGGCTGCGTCGAGGTCCCGGTGAATGAAGCACACCAGTTCGGCATCATGGTTGTGGACGAGCAGAACTGCATCAAGGGTTTCCAGGAAAAACCGGATCATCCCATGCCCACTCCGGGCCGCCCCGGTATCGCGCTGGCGTCCATGGGGATCTATCTGTTTTCAACGCCGCTGCTGGACGGCGCGCTGGAGCGTGACGCCATGGTGGCGTCCTCAAGCCACGATTTCGGCCGGGACATCATCCCGTCGTTGCTGCGCAGCCACCGGCTCATTGCCTGCCCGTTCAACAATCTGCAATCCGGCGAGCAGAGTTACTGGCGCGATGTCGGTACCGTGGACGCCTATTGGGAGGCGAACCTGGAACTCATCGGCGTGACGCCGCCGTTGAATCTTTACGACCAGGACTGGCCCATTCGCACCGCGCCCAATCAATATCCTCCCGCCAAGTTCGTATTCGACGATGACGACCGGCGCGGCACGGCGGTGGATTCCATGGTCTCCGCGGGCTGCATCATCTCCGGCTCCAGCGTGAGACACTCGCTGCTGTCCGACAATGTGCGCGTGCACTCGTTCTCGCACATCGAGGATTCGGTGCTGCTGCCCGGCGCCGAAGTGGGGCGGCATTGCCGCATCGCCCGAACCATCATTGACAGCGGCTGCCGCATCCCGGAGCGAACGATCATCGGCGAGGACCTGGCGGAGGATCGCAAGCGCCTGTTTGTCACGCCACGCGGCGTCAGGCTGGTGTGCCCAGGCATGCTGCCCCTGCCGGTGGGCGATGCGACAACTGCCGGCGCACCGGCCGATCCCGCCGTCACGCGATGCTGATTGATTGACGCAAAACCGGGTTTTGCATCATCCGGTTCACGCCGGCCCGGCCCGGTGGGCGCAACAGATGATCGAGCGCGCCCGGATCATTGATTTGCGTCAAGCGGCGCGGATGCCCATGGAGTAATTTTTCATCCGGGAAATTCCGCTGACACAATGAATACGGGTACTTGAGCATGAGAACGAGCAACCTGTCGGCCACTCTGGCACCGGTATGCTGGATGCCGCCACGCCCGCTGCCGGCGACCTCACCGGCTCGGGTGCGTATCGAACAGAGCCAGCGCGGGGAAGAGGCCTGCTTCATGACCGAGAAACGGCTTACCTGCGGCGATTCGGCCTGTGAGCTGCGCGTGCGCTGCCGGCGACTGGTGGCTGTCTGGAAGCGCTGAACTGATGGCAGTTCCGGCTCGACAGACCATCACGGAGCGATCGGCGGGCGGTACGACCGACATCGAGGCCACGCTCGGCGACGCAGCCGCCGCGTAACAGGCTGATTCAAAAGCCGGTTTTGAATCAACCTGTCAGCGACCGTTGATCATGTTGCCGTCGCGCCGGCCAGACGCGCCCGTAGCCCGCCCAGCGCCGCCGCAAACGGCGGCGCTTCGCAGCCGGTGTCCACTGTCAACGTGCTGCGCAGTTCATCCATGCCCAGCGCCTCGAAACGGCCGGACTGAAATGCGAGCACGTCCGGCGTGGCTTCTGAGGCATCTTCCCCCTGCCGCCACCGGCCCGAAAGCCGCTCCAGAAGCGTTGCCATGGGCGCGGTGCAGAACAGGATCGTGAAAGCTGTCCCGCGGCGGAACGCCAGTTCACGAAACGCCGCGCGATCGCCACCGCGCACGAAGGTGGCATCCACGATCACCGGATATCCGGCAGTCAGTATTTCATTGGCCAGCTTCAGCAGGCGCCGATACGTGCGCCGGTCCGCGGCGGCCGAATAAATCCCCGCACCAACACCGGAGCCGGTGCGTGCCAACGGCGCAAGCGCGGCGAGCCGCTTGCGCTCCACGTCGGAGCGCAAGCAAATTGCCTGCAAATGTTCCACAACGGCCAGTGCCAGGGTGGATTTGCCCGAACCCGAAAGCCCCGACGTAATCGCCAGCCATGCGGGTGCCGGTTGCGCAAGCCGTTCCGCGAGAGTGAGGTATTCCCGAAACCGCTCCGTGGCCGACGCCTGCCCGGCGGCCGGCACGCCCGATTGCCGCCTGCGCAGGCACGCGACCTTGGCCCGCACCATCGCCCGATAGGCCGCATAAAACCGCAACAGCACCAGACCCTCGTAGTCGCCGGTCAACTCCAGCCAGGTGTTCAGAAACCGGTACGCCAGCGGCGGTTGGCCGTAATCAACCAGATCCATGAACAGGAACGCGACGTCACTGATGACGTCTATCCAGCGCAACCCGGCATTGAACTCGATGGCGTCGAAGATCACCGGTTCACCATCAATCAGTGCCACATTACCAAGGTGCAGGTCGCCATGGCACTCGCGCACCCGCCCGGAACGGCGGCGCTGCGCGATGGGTTCCGCCAGCCGCCGGTATTCCGCATCGGTCCAGTGCGCCAGTGCCGCCAGGCGCGCGCGTTCCGGTTCGACCCCTTCCAGTGCCGCGATCTGGGCGAAATTTTCCCGTGCGGACGCCAGTACCAGCGCACCGGTGCCGAACCGGGAATCCGGATCGGCGCGCGGCGCCTGCCCGTGCAGCCGGGCCAGCGAATGGGCCACAGACTCGACGTGGGCGGCGGTCAGCTCGCCGCGTTCCGCCGCCAGGTCGCACAGCGCGTCCCGGCGGAACGCCCGCATCCGCACCGCATATTCGATGGGTTCGCCCGGCCCGCCGAGTGCCGGCTGATCCGGCGTGCCGGTGACGGCCACCACGTCCAGGTAGAGCGCCGGTGCCGTGCGCGCATTGAGCCGCAACTCCTCGTCGCAGAACTGGCGCCGCGCGGCAAGCGTCGTGAAGTCCAGAAAGCCGAAATTGACCGGCTTCTTGATCTTGTAGGCGAATTCGCCGGCGAGCAGCACGTAAGAGATGTGTGTTTCGATCAGTTCGACGTTCGCCGCGGCATGCGGATAGCAGGCCGGATCGCGCAGCGCCAGCACCAGGCGCCGGGTCGCGCGCTCCGCGCTTCCGTCTGCCGCCGACCCGAAGACCCCCGCTATCGTGGCGCCCCGGCCACGAACGCCGACGTCCGCCCCATAGTGAGCCTGTTCCCCGCGCGGTTCCTGCGGCGCGTGGATTTCACCAATTGACCTGATCATGTGGCCAGCCTAGTACCCGGCCACCGGAGCATGTTGATCTGGCGCAATTGCGCCTTTCTCCAGGGCGCGCGGGCGCGTACGCCTGTTTGATGGAGATCAATGAATGCTGCCGCCTGCGCGCTTAGTGTTTCATCTGGCGGATGCACTATCCGGTTCCGCATCAGGCCAATTCCAAGACCGGGTTCATCCCCGGCAGGAGGCTGCACATGGCACTGCTCACGCTCCTCATCTCGATCGGTGTGGTTACCACGGCTCTGGCTCTGGTGCTGGGCGTCGCATCGATGGCGCACGGCGGCGAATATGACGACAAACATTCCGTGCAACTGATGTTCGCCCGCGTGGCGAGTCAGGGGGTCACCATCGTCCTGCTGCTGCTCGCGCTGTACATCGCCGCTACCTGAGACGACTGCACAGCCAATCGGAGGTTGGGCGCAGCCTGGTCCGCGCCTCGTCCACGCTGAGCCGGTCGATCTACGTGGGCAATGGCGCGGAATTACCGGCGGCAAACCGCGGTTCACGATCTCGCGCTAGGCGACCCGCTTGCTTTCCGGAACGACCCTGGCACGTTGCAACACCGGGGCCAGAAACCGGCCGGTGTGACTGCCCGATGCCGTCGCGATCTGCTCCGGCGTCCCGGTGGCCACCACCTCGCCGCCGCGATCCCCGCCCTCGGGGCCAAGATCGATGATCCAGTCCGCGGTCTTGATGACGTCCAGATTATGCTCGATGACCACAACGGTGTTGCCGTGGTCCCGCAACCGGTGCAGCACGTGCAGCAACTGGCGGATGTCGTGAAAGTGCAGTCCGGTGGTGGGCTCATCGAGAATATAAAGTGTGTTGCCGGTATCGCGCTTCGACAATTCCCGCGACAATTTAACGCGCTGCGCCTCGCCGCCTGACAGCGTCGTGGCGTTCTGTCCCAGGCGGATGTAGGACAGGCCCACGTCCACCAGTGTCTGCAGCTTGCGCGCGATCACCGGCACCGGATCGAAAAACGCCCGCGCCTCCTCCACCGTCATCTCCAGCGCCTCGTATATGCTTCTGCCCTTGTACAGCACTTCCAGCGTTTCGCGGTTGTAGCGCCTGCCCTTGCACACGTCGCAGGTGACGTAGATGTCCGGCAAAAAATGCATCTCCACCTTGATGACACCGTCGCCCTCGCACGCCTCGCAACGCCCGCCCTTGACGTTGAAGCTGAACCTTCCCGGCTGATAGCCGCGCGAACGCGCCTCCGGCGTCGCGGCGTAGAGATCGCGCATCGGCGTGAACAGGCCGGTGTAGGTCGCCGGATTGGATCGGGGCGTGCGGCCGATGGGGCTCTGATCGATGTCCACGACCTTGTCGAACAGGTCCAGCCCCTCGATGTCTTCGTACGGCGCCGGATTCACATTGCTGCCGTTCAACTGCCGCGCCGCGATGGCGAATAAAGTGTCATTGACCAGCGTGGACTTGCCGGAACCGGACACCCCGGTCACGCACACCATCAAACCGGCGGGTATCTCCAGCGTGACGCGCTTGAGATTATTGCCGCGCGCGCCGGTCAGGCGCAGCACCCGAACCAGGTTGACGGGGGCGCGCTGCGCGGGCAGTTCGATGCTGAGCCGGCGCGAGAGATACTTTCCGGTCAGGGACTCCGGGTGCGCCGCGATCTCCGCCGGCGTGCCCTGCACCACGACGCAGCCACCGTGCACACCGGCCCCGGGCCCCAGGTCCACCACGTGATCCGCGGCGTTGATGGCCTCCTCGTCGTGCTCGACGACGATGACCGTGTTGCCGAGGTCGCGCAACTGCTTCAGTGTCGCCAGCAGGCGGGCGTTGTCGCGCTGGTGCAGGCCGATGGAGGGCTCGTCCAGCACGTACATCACACCCACAAGGCCGGCGCCGATCTGGCTCGCAAGGCGGATACGTTGCGCCTCGCCGCCCGACAGCGTCTCGGCGCTGCGGTCCAGCGTCAGGTACTCGAGTCCCACATTAATAAGGAATCGGAGCCGCTCGCCGACCTCCTTCAGTATCCTGGCGGCGATGGCGCCGCGCTGCCCGCCGATTTCCAGCGCGGCGAAAAATTCCCGGGCCTGCTGCACGGTCATCGCGGTGACCCGCGGCAGCGTCGTGTCATTGATATAGACGTGGCGCGCAGCCAGGTTGAGCCGGGTGCCTTCGCAGTTCGGGCAGTGGCGAGTGCTCTGGTACTTGGCCAGCTCCTCGCGCAACAGGATGGAATCGGTCTCCCGGTAGCGCCGCGCCATGTTCGGGATGATGCCCTCAAAGGCGTGCCGGCGCCGGACGCTGCCGCGACGCTCCTGCAAATATTCGAATTCGATCTCTTCGTCGCCGCTGCCATCCAGGATGATGTCCTGCACCCTGTGCGACAGCTTGTTGAACGGCGTATCAACGTCGAACTTGAAGTGGCGGGCCAGCGAACGGATCAGGTTGAAATAATAGGCGTTGCGCCGGTCCCAGCCGCGCACCGCGCCGCCCGGCAGGCTCAATTCCGGATGTTGCACGATGCGCGCCGGATCGAAGAACTGGATCACGCCCAGCCCGTCACAGGCCTGGCACGCGCCCGCGGGGTTGTTGAACGAAAACAGGCGCGGCTCCAGTTCGCTCAGGCTGTAACCGCAATGGGGGCAGGCAAAGCGCGAGGAAAACACGATTTCAGCGCCTTCCCCGCCGTCCATCGGTGCGACGATCGCCAGACCTTCCGACAGCCGGAGCGCGGTTTCCAGCGATTCACTGAGGCGCAGGGCGATGTCCGCGCGTACCTTGAACCGGTCCACGACTGCCTCGATGGTGTGCTTGCGGCGCAGACCGAGCTCGGGCACTTCGTCCAACTCCATCAGCCGCCCGTTGACCCGCACGCGGATGAAACCCTGGGCGCGCAGCCGATCCAGAAGATCCAGGTGCTCGCCCTTGCGCCCCTGCACTACCGGCGCCAGCAGCATCAGCTTCTCGTCCACCGGCCGCGCCAGGATCTGATCCACCATCTGGCTCACGGTCTGGGCCGCCAGGGTTGCGCCGTGCTCCGGACAGCGCGGACTGCCGACGCGCGCATACAACAGCCGCAGGTAGTCGTAAATCTCCGTGATCGTGCCGACCGTGGAGCGCGGGTTGTGGGACGTGGATTTCTGCTCGATGGAGATGGCCGGCGACAACCCCTCGATGTGGTCCACGTCCGGCTTCTCCATCATGGACAGGAACTGGCGCGCGTAGGCGGACAGCGACTCCACGTAGCGGCGCTGGCCGTCGGCGTAAATGGTGTCGAAAGCCAGCGACGACTTGCCCGAGCCGGAGATCCCGGTCATGACGATAAGCTTGTCCCGCGGAATATCGAGATCGATATTCCTGAGATTGTGGGTGCGCGCACCGCGGATTTTGATGCTGTCCACTTTGATTCCCGTGTCGCTAGTGAGGGAATTTCTGAATGGATTCAGAAATTCCCGCCGCACATGGATGTGCGGCCATTTTCCAAGAGCGTAAGCGACTGGAAAATGTGAGGAAAACGAAAATCGCACTTTTCGTTTTCCGTCTCTGACAAGCCCAGGATGGGCTTGTTCAGAGCTTACTCAAACGTGAACTGGTAATATTAGCAAATCGCGGCGTCACGAAGCGCTCCAGGACAACGCGAGAGGAGCGGGGGCAAATCCCGCATTCATGGAAGACCGGCGGTCACCCGGACCGCCCCGCATAAAGGAGAAATCGTCATGGCAAGAGGCGTCAACAAAGTCATATTGATCGGCAACCTGGGCAATGATCCTGAAGTCCGTTATACGGCGGGCGGATCCGCGGTCGCCAATGTCAGCCTGGCCACCACCGAGTCGTGGCGTGACAAGGAATCCGGCGAGCAGCAGGAAAAGACCGAATGGCACCGCATCGTGTTCTTCGGGCGGCTGGCCGAGATCGTGGCCGAATATCTGAAAAAAGGCTCGCAGATCTACGTCGAGGGCCGCCTGCAGACGCGCAAATGGCAGGACAAGGAAGGCAATGACAAGTACACCACGGAGATAGTCGCCAACGAGATGCAGATGCTGGGCAGCCGCGGCGGCGGGAGTGGAGCAGCCGCTTCCACGGAAGGCGGCGGCAGAGCGGCATCCGCGCCGGCTGCCGCTGAATCCCGCGGCAAGGACAAGGGCAAATCCAAGTCCGACGACGAGTTCGTGGACGACGACATACCTTTCTGATGTCGGACGGGTAAACCCGGCCCCACAGGTCAATACGCTTGTGGGGCCGGATTTGTATCGGTCAAGAGCCGAAAGCGGAAAGTGCAAAGTAAAAAGCAGTCAAAACATCTGCAGATAAACTGCAGGAATGCATCGCCCTTTTCTACTTTTCACTTTTATCTCATCGTGCAGCTCCCACCCAGCTCTTCACCAACACCACACTTCGTTGCAATACCTCGGGCAGCAGCACGCACAGCGAGAGCAGCACGAGGGCGGTGGCCACGGCCGCCAGCAGAAAGATCCGCTGCGGCCCGAGACCCGTCTGCACCAGAGCGATGACGATTGCCGCGGAAGCCACCATGAACAGCGCGTTCAGGATGTTGTTCGCGGCGATGATCCGTGACCGCCGCGCGGCGTTGCAGCGGTGCTGCACCAGCGCATAGAGCGGTACCACGTAGATCCCGCCGAAGAATCCGATCAGCGTCAGGTCCAGCAGCACGTGCCAGTACACGGCATGACGCACGAACTCCGCCGCCGCGATCGGACCGGCGCTGGCGGACAGATCGATGAAACTCAGGTCCGCCGCACACAGCGCCATGCCGAGCGCGCCAATGGGCGCCAGTCCAGGTTCAACGCCGCCCCGGCTCAGGCGCTCGCACAGCAGCGACCCCACTCCGATCCCGACGGAAAACGCGGTCAGCAACAGCGTTGCCACCTGTTCGTTGCCGGACAACACCGTGCGCGTGAAGTCCGGCACCAGCGACAGAAAAGTCGCGCCCAGGAACCAGAACCACGAGATGGCCAGGATGGACTGAAGGATTACGCGGGATTCCGCGGCGAAGCCGATGACGCGCCAGGTCTGGCGCAGCAGATTCGCATCGAGTTGCAGTTGCGGCTCGCCGGGTGCAGCCTCCGGAATGTACTCGCTCGCCAGCCGGCCGACCAACGCGATCAGGACCACGGTCACGCCGGCGATCTGCGGACCTGCGCCGGGAATCGCCACAACCAGTCCGCCGAACATGGTACCCGCGAGGATGGCCAGGTAAGTCGCCATCTGTACCATGCCGTTGCCGCCGGTCAGTTCCGCGACGGAGAGATGCTGGGGAAGGATGCCGTACTTGATCGGGCCGAAGAACGCCGACTGCGACCCCATCAGGAACAGCGTGAACATCAGCAGGTACACGCTCCCGATCACGAAGCCCGCCGCGCCGAGCAACATGATCAGCACCTCGGCAAGTTTCAGCAGGCGGATCAGGCGTGATTTCTCGAACTTGTCCGCGATCTGCCCCGCAAGCGCGGAGAACAGGAAGAACGGCAGGATGAAGATGCCGCCGGCCAGGATGACCAGCAGGCTCGCGCTCATACCGGCGGCGTCCGCGAGCGTGAACGCGATGAAGATGACCAGCGCGTTCTTGAATACGTTATCGTTGAAGGCGCCCAGAAATTGGGTCAGAAACAACGGCAGAAAGCGCCGGCTGCGCAGCAAATCAGCCTGGCTCATGGACTTGTCCCGATGATGATGTCATATTGATTTGCGCCGCGCTTCGCGGTGCGACTTCCCTGCTGCCATGTCCATTGTGACACAGGTTGATCTGCTGAAGATGCGGCGCACCAAGATCGTCGCCACCGTCGGTCCCGCCTCCTCCGATCCCGCCGTGCTCGCCCAGTTGATCGATGCCGGCGTCAACGTCTTCCGGCTGAACATGTCGCACGGCAATTATGACTTTCACACCAATGTTTACCGCCACATCCGGAAGCTGGGCGAGGAAAAAGGCACGATCATTGCCATTCTCGCCGACCTTTGCGGTCCCAAGATTCGCGTCGGAACATTTCCGGGAGGCAAGATAAAGCTGGAATCCGGCGCCGCCGTCAAGGTGACGACCCGCGATGTGGAAGGCCACGCCGGCCTGATCCCGTCCCAGTATTCCGGCCTGGCGGGTGACGTGAAACCCGGCGACCGGATACTGCTCGACGATGGCGCGCTTGAACTCAAGGTCAGCGCCGTGCACGGCACGGACGTGCATTGCAAAGTGGTTCAGGGCGGTGTTCTCAAGGACAAGAAGGGCATGAACCTGCCCGGCGTCAAGGTATCCGCGCCTTCGCTGACGGAGAAGGATCGCGACGATGCAATATTCGCGCTGGAACTCGGGGTGGACTTTCTTGCGCTGTCGTTCGTGCGCCGCGCGGCCGACATCATGGAACTGCGCGAACTGATCTGGGAGCAAAACGGCACGGCCGCCGTGATTGCCAAGATCGAAAAGCCGGAGGCGCTTGCCGAGATCTCGCGCATTCTGGACGTGGCCGACGGCATCATGGTCGCGCGCGGCGACTTGGGCGTGGAACTGCCGCCGGAGCAGGTGCCGGTGGCGCAGAGCCAGCTCATCGAGATGGCGCGTACCAAGTTCAAACCGGTGATCGTGGCAACGCAGATGCTGGAATCCATGATCGTGAGCGCCCGGCCCACCCGCGCCGAGGTCACCGATATCTCCCACGCCGTGACGCTGGGCACCGACGCCGTGATGTTGTCCGCGGAAACGGCCTCGGGCGCGCACCCGGTGGCCGCCGTGCGGATGATGGACCGCATTGCGCGCCAGACCGAATCCTACCTGTGGCGCAGCGGCCATTACGGGACGTTCACTGCCCATTCACTGACGCCACCGCTCCCGATCTGGGGCGTGATGGCCAATGCCACGTCGCACATGTCCAAGGACCTCATGGCACGCGCGGTGCTGGTGATCTCGCAAAGCGGCATGTCCGCGTCCACGGTGTGCTCGGCGCGGCCGGCCGCGCCGGTCGTGGGCATCACCCGCAGCCCAGAGGCATGCCGGCGCATGGCGCTCATGTGGAGCGTGATCCCGATACTGGCGCAGGAGGCCGGCATCAAAAACCCGAATGCGCTGGCTCAACGCGTGGCGCAGGAACTGGGGCTAGCGGAAAAGGGTCAGTATGTCCTGCTGGTCCGCGGTTTCAGCAGTAATCCGGAGCTGAACACGCCTTCCGTAACCGCACTGGTGGTATAGGTGATCGTCAGTGCCGCGGCACCGCGCTCCGCAACGCACAGAATTGAAAACTCAGGTTGGCGTTGAAACTCCAGTCGCCTAGCGGGAAACGGGCACTCAAGCTTGCCGTTGCGACAGTACTGAGCCTGGTAGTTGGTGTGGCTTTGCTGCTCGCATTGCAAACCCCTACCCAGCCGGAAAACATCATTGTCGTCCTTACAGACGACCAGCGCTGGGACACACTCTGGGCCATGCCGGCGGTAGAGCGGGAACTGGCCCAGAAAGGAGTTGAGTTCAAAAACGCCTATGTAAGCGACCCACAATGCTGTCCATTTCGGGCCAGCTTTTTGGGAGGCGGATACTATGCTCACCGGACTCACGTGTTGACCAATAGCTGGCCCAATGGTGGTTCGCGCCGCTTTGCTGATCGGAATTCTCTGGCACAAAAGCTACAGACCCGCGGCTTTCGCACTGCGATCATTGGCAAATATCTCAATGATTATGAACGCATTGCCCCCCATGTTCCCCCCGGGTGGACGCTCTTTCATGCCATCACATCCCAGGGTAACTTCAAAAAATTCGGCGTAGTCACGGGTTCAAGCAGTCCGAATCAAGCCACCCGTGGACGCGAACTGCAGGTTAACAAGTACATCACCGATTACATTCGCGATCGAGCACTTGAGTTCATTGACGAAAACAGGGATAAGCCATTTTTTCTCCTCGTGAGTACAACGGCTCCACACGGTCCGGCTACGGCAGCCGATGGTGACGAGAGTTTATTTTCCGATTTCCGTTTTAAACGGTCGAATCTCGGGGAATCGAACCTCACTGATAAACCGACTTGGGTGCAATCTGCCGCCCGCGAGAAGGACTTCGCCAATTTTAGCCGCAACCAACTTCGAAGTCTGCAAAGCGTCGATCGCATGGTCCATGCCTTGATAAATCGACTTACGCAGTACGGTTTGTTGACGCGGACACGCATTATCTTCACGAGTGACAACGGGTTGATGTGGGGTGAGCACGGGCTTTACCACAAATCCAAGCCTTATCAAGAATCGCTACGCGTACCCTTAATCATTCGTGCTGACGGACTTACTGGTCCTATATCGGCGCGTATCGAAGAAAACCTGGTAGTTGTGAACTTGGATATCGCACAGACGATTCTCAACTGGGGGCGCGTAAATATCGATAGTGATGGAGAGGATTTGACTCCATTAGTACGCGGTCGGCCTAAACCAGACTGGCGCTGGCAAAACGACGGGTTTCTAATTCAATATTTTGAGGCTGCGAATCTCAAGCGGTTTAAACCGCCGCTATGGGCGGGCTGGGTAACACCAAAGTATAAATACGTATTTTACCCGCAGACTGGCGAGGAGGAATTGTATGATCTAATGGAGGACAATTTTGAATTGGAAAGCAAGCATGCGCTGCAAAGCCACGCGGAAATCCGTGCCAGGCTGCGCAAAAATGTCGAAGCAAGTGCCGGATTGATTATCACTACCTCAACGATCCGCCATGGTAGGGTGGGAACCATGTACTCGGATCGATTGCTGTCGATTTGGGGAAATGGCATCGAGCGAAAATGGTCCGTTACGGGGCCTAGACCCCTGCCGGACGGATTGCAGCTAAACGCAGCTACAGGGCTGATATCCGGCATACCCCGCGTTGCTGGAAATTTCACTATTCAAGTGCGTGTCGAGGACACCGTACGTTCACCGCAAGACAACCTGCCCCAGTCCTACACGGTCAGGCTGCGGCTGCGCATCGCCCCGGAGAAATAGAGGCTGGTGCCGGCTTCCGAGGTGGCATACCAAAAAGTCAGTTACAGGCCCACATTCTTCAGCAATTTAGCGGAATCAGCCTGCATACCGGAATCGATCCTTAACGTGAACCGCTCACGGGTATCCGGATCGCGTTCAACCGTGCTCTCAGCACCCGGATAAAGTTTCCCCAGCAGCGATTTCACCGCGGGCAGGATCGCGGTCTCGGTGGCGGCCGTGTTGGGCGCCTCGAGCCGGTCATTGGCGAACAATTCCAGTTCCCCGGCGTTGAATTTCAATTTGCCGGCAAACCGTGCCTCGCGCTCCAGCAAATCGCAGGCCTGTAGCGCCAGGCGGCAAACCGTGATCAATCGCGCCGTCAAATCTCCAGGCAGCGCGTGCTTGCTGTAGTAACTTACGCCCCGCCGGCCGCCGATTTCATCCACGGAATAGTTCCCCGCGTGGGTGATGAGCAGGATGCCGGGGCCGTGGTGCACGTGACTGTAATCCGCGACGTCAATGAGCACGCCCGGCAACGTATGCGCCTGGATCCACTGGTGAAATACCTGGATGAAATCCAGCGCCGGCAGGGTCAAGCCTTCCTGCATTGGCACCTTGATGCCAATTCTGTGCAGCTCCATGGCGTGAACCTACGCTTCAGCGGGCTCGGCGGCGGCCGGCTTCTCGCCGGGCAGCGGCGCGCGTGTCTGGATGAGGCGCAGATTGCACGCATGGGCCGCCTCGATGAACAACTGCGTCTCCTCCAGCAGCAGCCGCGCGCGATCGGGACCGGTGCGCCGATCCTGTTCGACGTGGCGACGGAACAGGTACTCGGAGAATTTTCCGCCGGCAAACCGGTCTTTGAACAGTCCTGATTCCACCATGCGCGTTTTGAATTCGCGCACTATCTGATCGGCGTTGTCGCCGATGTCATGGAACTGCGTGCGTACCAGGCCCTTGGCCGCGAGCAGCATGGCCCGGTACGCGGACCTGTCCGCCTGGTCGAATTCGCCCGCGTCGTAATGCAGCTGCGCTTCGAAGTAAAGCCGTTCCGCGCCCTGCAGATCGAAATCCACCATGGACACCACTTCGCCGGCGCACTCGCCGGTACCGATGTCGTTCAACGTGAATTCGCGCGGGTCGCGCCAGTCGGAATAATACGCACGATCCATTTCATAGGGCGGAATCACCGAGCACCGGTCGATCAGCGCCTTCAGTTCCTTTTTGCCCACGCGCTGCACGAAATCCCGGAAACTTTCCCCCTGCCGCCGGTCGGTCAGATATTTTCCTGTGACCTGATCCACGAGATCAGGAACACGCTTGGATGGCACGACCCCTATGGCAAGCCCGTAGGCACCGGCATTCTCCGACCATTGCCCGCCGAGCACGACGCGGAAATGCGGAACGGTGCGGCTGCCGGACTTGCGGCTGACGCCATAAAACCCCAGGTCCGCGAGGTGATGCTGGCCGCAGGAATTGAAGCAGCCGCTGACCTTGATGCGCAGATCCTTGACCGACTGATCCAGTGACGCGAACTGGCGGGCCAGGCGCTGCCGAAGCTCCCCGGCCAGTCCGCGCGACGACGCAATGCCCAACTTGCAGGTGTCCGTGCCCGGGCACGCGGTGACATCCACAATGGTCCCGGCGCCGGGCAACGCGAGACCGGCGGCCTTGAGGTCCCGGTACAGCGCGGCGACATCTGCAGCCGGAACCCAGCGCAGCACGATGTTCTGTTCCACCGTCGTGCGCACCGCATCGCCCACATAGCGCCGCGCGATATCGGCCAGTTGCCGCATCTGCCATGAAGTGATGTCCCCCAGCGCCAGCGCCACCGTGGCGACGACATAACCCGGCTGGCGCTGCGGGTAGATGTTCGTCGCGCGCCAGGCCTCGAATTCCGCATCGCCGATGCCCGTCACCGCCGTCGACGCCGGCCTGACCGGTTCCTCCCGGTAATGGGGCAACTTTTCCAGCCACTCCGTCCACGCCGGGTCCGGCGCCAGCGCAGCGCGCTCCTCGCGCACCAGCCGCCTGAATTCGTCAATGCCCAGCTTATCCACCAGGAACTTGACGCGTGCCCGATTGCGGTTGCGTTTTTCGCCGAGGCGCGCATACACCCGTGCCACGGCCTGGCACAGCGGCAGCAGCTCGGTCTCCCGAACAAACTCTTCGAGCACTTTGGCCTCGTAGGGCACTGCGCCCAGCCCGCCGCCCACGAACATCTCAAAGCCGCGCACGGCCCTGTCCTCGATCTGCCGCACCGCGGCGATGAATCCCATGTCATGGATGGTCACCAGCGCGCAGGCATTGTCGCGGCAACCGGAGAACGCAATCTTGAATTTGCGACCGAAATCCTGCACGTCCGGATGCCCGAGCAGAAAGCGGAAGCAGGCATCCGCATAGGGCGTGATATCGAACGCCTCTTCGCGGCACACGCCCGCAATGGGGCAACCGGTGACATTGCGCACCGAGTTGCCGCACGCCTCGCGCGTCGTGATCCCGACCGCGGCGAGGCGCCGCATCAGGTCCGGCGTATCCTCGATGTGCACATAGTGCAATTGGATGTCCTGGCGCGTCGTGATGTGGCTGATGGCATCGGAGTATTCTTCGGCCACATCCGCCAGCACTTCCATCTGCGCCGGCGTCATGCCGCCGTAGGGGATCTTGATGCGCATCATGCCGGGGGCGTCCCACAGCGTTTCCGGCCCCTTCAGCAAGCCCGGGGACGGGAATTCCAGCGTGCGCTGGGCGATGCCGTCATGGCGCTGGCCGTTGTCGTAGCGCTGCCCGTATACACCACGGCGCAGCCGCGTTTCCGCGAACAGCTTGTCATCCACCTTGCCCTGCTTCTTGAGGCGGATCTGGGACTCGAATGCGTCCACTTCCTCCGCCCATGCCGCGGGCATCTTCTCCGCCAGAATCGTTTTCCAGGTTTGCATCACTGTTCCTGCGGCTCACCGAAAGATGTATACCCTAGCAGGGTCGTCTTATTCTTAGAAGTGAGGAAACAAAATATTCTTATAACCAATTGCATCAAATGGGGTCAGACCCCATGTCCTAACTCTTTGTCTTTGTTCAGGTCTCTTCGGCCGGCGGGCGGTATTCGTCCATCAACTGCTTCTGCGTGCGCGCCGGCACGGGTTCGTAGTGGCTGAACGTCATCGAAAATGAACCGCCGCCGCCGGTCAGCGATTTGAGCTTCGACTGGTATCCGTCAATCTCGCTCAACGGCACCTGGCAGCGGATCGTGGTCTGGTTCCCGGGTAACGCCTCGGTGTTGCTGATGCGCCCGCGTTTTCCGGACAGGTCCGCGGTGACATCCCCCACGGAACCGTTCGGTGAGGTCACGTGGATCTCCACGATGGGCTCCAGCACCACCGGTCTGGCCTTTCCGAACGCATCCAAAAACGCCTTGCGGCCGGCCGTGACGAAGGCCACCTCCTTGGAGTCCACCGGATGATGCTTGCCGTCATGGACCGTCACGCGGATGTCCTGCATGCGGTAACCGGCGATGGCCCCCTGCTCGTAGGCCTGGCGTACCCCTTTCTCCACCGCGGGGATGTACTGGCGCGGGATGACACCGCCCACGACGTCATCCACAAATTCGAAACCGGTCCCGCGCGGCAGCGGCTCCACGCGCAGAAATACCTCGCCGAACTGCCCGGCGCCGCCGGTCTGCTTCTTGTGGCGGCAATGTCCCTCGGCCGCCGCAGTGATGGTCTCGCGGTAGGGGATGCGCGGCGGCCGCGTATTGACGTCGGCGTGGTAACGCTCGCGCAACCGTTCCAGGATGATGCGCAGGTGCAGTTCCCCCTGTCCCCGGATCACCGTTTCATTCAACGACGCATTGTGCTCCACGCGCGCGCTCGGATCTTCGGCCTGCAGTTTGTGCAGCGCATCCGAGATCTTCTGTTCGTCGCCGCGGCTCTTTGCCTCGATGGCCAGGCCCAGCATCGGCTCCGGCAATACCATCGAACGCAGGTGAATGTGATCCTCGTCGTGCGAATCATGCAGCACGGCGTCGAAATGGAGCTCGTCCACCTTCGACACCGCGCAGATGTCGCCCGGCACGCCGCGCGCTATCTCCTGGGTGTCCTTGCCCTGCAGCTTCAGCAGATGACTCACTTTGAAGGGCTTGCGCCCGTCGCCGATGAACAACTGGCTGTCCTTGCTGACGGTCCCCTGGTGGATGCGGAATATCCCGAGCCTGCCGATGAACGGATCGATGCTGACCTTGAACACGTGCGCCAGCGCGTGCCGCTTCGGATCCGGGACCAGCTCTATCGGCTGCGCCTCGGCGCCCTCGCCCTTCAGAAATTGCGGCGGGTTGCCTTCCAGCGGATTCGGCATCAGGCGCGCGAAGATTTCCAGCAGTTCGGCGACGCCGGCGCCGGTTTTGGCCGAGACAAAACACACCGGCACCAGGTGGTTCTCGCGCAGTGCCTTCTCGAACGGATCGTGCAACTGCTCGCTGCTTAATTCCTGACCCTGCTCCAGGTATTGCTCCATCAGCTTTTCATCCAGCTCCACCACCTGATCGACGATCTGGGTGTGGGCCTCGCGCACGGACATGAAGTCCGTGTCCTTGCCGCCGGGTTGGAAGAAACAGTCCACGACTTCGGTACCTTTGGCGGACGGCAGATTGATGGGCAGGCACGCTGCACCGAAGGTCTGCCGGATTTTTTCCAGCAGCGTATGCAATTTCGCGGGCTCGGTGTCGATCTTGTTGATGATGACGAGCCGGTCCAGGCCGCGCTCCTGCGCCACCTCCATCATCCGCAGGGTCACGCGATCTATGCCGCTCTCCGCGCTGATGACCACGGCGCAGGTCTCGACGGCGGGCAGCATCGCCAGCGAGCGTCCGAGGAAATCGGGGTACCCCGGGGTATCCACGAGGTTGATGTGCCCGCCGTGGTAATCGAGACTGACCACGGTGCATTCAAGAGAATGCTGGTGCGCCTTTTCCTGCGGATCGAAATCGCAGACGGTCGTGCCCTTCTCTACCGACCCCGCCTGTTTGATGACGCCGGCGCGCAGCAGCAGCGCCTCCACCAGCGTGGTTTTGCCGGCGCCCGCCTGCCCCACGAGCGCGATGTTGCGGATGTCTTCCGTGCCGTAAGCGGCCATGTATCCCCTCCGTTCCCGTCGTTCCATCGCAGGATAGTGGGTCGGGGCGAGGTCTGGCAATCAACGACCATAACCTGCATGCCGGCCGGGTAAACCCGGCCCCACAAATTCCGGACGAAGGATTGGCTGTCCAGCGGGTCGCTTCAGCCGGCCATTCCCACCTGTGAATCAGGCGTAGTGGTATCGGGCGATTAGCGCGCGGCCGCGGCGTGTCAGATATCCATCCGCATCCACAAACCCGGATCGAACGGCGATTTCCAGCAGACTGTCGGGCAGATTTTTGGGAAGGTAAACCATGCCGTCGTCAAACCGGCATTGCAGCAGGGCTGCGATCTGGATTTCTTCGGTCTCGGAAGGTTGTTCAACAGGCAGCGGCTGTGGACCGGGTGCGGCGGTTTCCATAATCTTCGATTACTTCCGCCCCCTCAACGGGGGAAATTCCATCTGATTAGTAAATTCAATGAGTTATGCTACACGGTTAAGTAGTGATGTCAACATCATATTGCACTGCGGCATCAGCTTAATTTCTCAGACAGCGGAAACCGCGGGGGGTTCTGGGTCCGCACAGTGAAAAGTGAAAAGAAATACCCTTCCTTCCACTTTTAACTTTGCACTGCACAGGCTAAATATCTGTTCCAAATTGCAGCACAAACGGCCGGTCCGATCTCATGTTGGCGGACCGTGTGCCGCAGGAGCGGCACCCGAGCCTACAGGGCAAATTGCTGCTCCTGCGCAATCTGCATTCCCGCCATCCCTGGCGGTCAGACCGTATTCACGGTGTGTCCGCCAATATGAGATCGGACCGGCCGTTGGAATTTTGTAGCACATTTCGGAACAGGTATTTAGGCCACGGCCGACGCATTGACCCGTGTGCTCATCCTGGCCTGTGCGGGCGCGCCAGATAAGTTTTCGATTGCATCTCCGCGAGACGGCTTGCCGTGCGCCGGAACGCCGCGGCGTGGCGCCCGCCGGTGTAGAGCGACTCCGCCGGTGCCGCCGCACTGACCAGCAGCCGCACATTTCGATCATAAAGTTCGTCCACGAGATTGATAAGGCGCAGGGCGGCATCGTTGTCCGCCGCGCCCAACTGCGGAATGCGGCTGATCAGCACGGTCTGAAACTGCCGCGCAATTTCAATGTAGTCCACCACCGAGCGCGGACCCTCGCACAGGGCGGCGAACTCGAACCATGCCACGCTGTCGGCGCGGCGCGCCACCGGGATGCGCCGGCCCTCGATCTCCACGGTCATGTTGCGGCTGCCGGACTCCGGCGCGAGATGATCGAAATGAGCGTCCAGCGCGGCGTCCGTCCCGTCGGCGGCCGGGCAGAAATACACCTGCGCCTGATCCAGATAGCGCATGCGGTAATCAACCGCGCCGTCCATGAAGAACACCTGCGTATGCCGGTTCAGCAGATCGATGGCGGGCAGAAAGCGCTCGCGCTGCAAGCCGTCCCTGTAGAGCTCGTGCGGCGCAATATTGGAGGTTGCCACCAGCGTCACGCCGCGCGCGAACAGCAATTCCAGCAGCCGCCCCAGCAACATCGCATCGGTGATGTCGGAGACGTGGAATTCATCGAAACACAGTACGATCGAATGCGCGGCGAAACGATCCGCGACGATGCGCAGCGGATCACTCTGCTCCTTTACCTCCGCCAGTTCCTGATGCACGTGACGCATGAAGCGGTGAAAGTGCATGCGCAGTTTTTTCCCGAACGGGAGACCGTCGAAGAACAGATCCATCAGCCAGGTCTTGCCCCGGCCGACCCCGCCCCACAGGTAAATGCCGCGCGGCGCCCTGGATCGCCGGCCACGGATCGCCCGCAGCAGCCGCGGCAACAGCGTCATTTGACGCGCCCCGGCATCCACAAGTTCGCGATGCAACCGGTCCAGCAGTTCCACGGCCGCAACCTGGCACGGGTCGCTGGAATATCCCCGCTGCTCCAGCGCGTGGCGGTGGTGTTCGCGGGGGGTCATCGGAACAATTCAAGCTGTTTCTTTTCGGGTGCCGGCGGATGAAACAGGTCAGTGCGCAGATCGAGCCGGCCGCGATTGAGTCCATGCCGTCGGCAGGCCAGCTCGAACCGGCTGCGGACGATTTCGGCGAACGGTCCCTGCCCGCGCTGGCGTGAAAAGAACCGCGGATCGTTGTCGCGGCCGCCGCGCAGTTCCCGGATGGCGTTCATCACGCGCCGCCACTTCAGCGGTTCGTGCTGCTCCAGCCATTGTTCGAACAAGTCCTTGATCTCGAGGGGCAGCCGCACGATGACGTAACCCGCCCAGCCCGCGCCCGCCTCCGCAGCGGCAGCCAGGACATCCTCCAGGGCAGCATCATTCAGGAACGGGATCACCGGCGCGAACAGCACACCCACCGGGATCCCGGCCCGGCTCAGGGCGCGCACGCATTCCACGCGCCGGCGCGGTGCCGCGGCGCGCGGTTCCAGGCGCCGGGCCAAATCGTGATCCAGGCTGGTGATGGAAACGAACACCTGCGCAAGCTTCCTGCGCGCCATGTCCGCCAGCAGGTCAATATCCCGCTCCACGCGCCAGGACTTGGTGACGACGGTGAGCGGATGATCGTGGGCGCGCAGCACCTCGATGATCCCGCGTGTAATTTTCCACTCGCGCTCGATGGGCTGGTACGGGTCGGTGTTTGCGCCCAGGGCAATCGGCGTGCAGCGATAACCGGGCTGCGCCAGTTCCTTCTTCAGCAGCATGGCAGCATCGGGTTTCGCAAACAGCTTCGTTTCAAAGTCAATGCCGGGGGAGAGATCCATGTAAGCGTGCGTGGGCCGGGCATAGCAGTTGTGACTGACCACGCCATTGGCAATGAAGTCTTCAGTGTCAGTTTGGATGTCGTACATGCGCTGCGCGCGACTGATAGGCTCAATCCTCACGATATCGAGCCGTGCCGGTGACTTGACCGCCTGGCCGATGATGTTGCGCTTGCGCGCGATGGCCGGGTCGGTCAGGTGAAAGAGTCGCAATTGCTCCGGGAGGCCTCCCAGCAGCCGTAGCGACTGCACCGGCTTGTTTACGTCTTTACGGGGCGATTCGATTACAGGGCGGAATCCGAAGAACTTGAGCCCACGCACGATCCAGTCGATGATTTCCTTGTCTGTATTGGTGATCCGCAGAACCGTCTGGCTGAAGGAGCCCTCTGCATCGAAAATCCCCGCCAGAAAACCCGCGTACCATTCAGCACTCGGGTCCGCGGGCCAGGCGATCAGCCGGCGAACTCGATCCACGCCCTCCTGGGCATGATTTCGAATGCCGTGCATTGCACGCCGTCGGGCGCGTTCTGCCTGGAATACAAATGAATACGTCGCAATTCCGCAGTCGTGCAGGTATTCCTCGGCACGTCGCAGTGCTTCCGCGTCGCACAGGGCGAGACGAAACTGGTGCTGATCCCCGTGGCTGCGGCCTCTTCGCTCGTAATGAAAGGAGGCCAACAGGGCATCACCGCGTACGACGCCGCATAGGTACCCGAGGCGATACGCAGGCCCCTTGGGCATAGCAGCTGCAAACGCGCCGGTACCCATCATTTTATTTCCGGCCGTCAGGTGCGGACGCCGGGTTCGTCCCTGTTGCGTGCCCAAAACGAATTTCCAGCCCCGTTCGGTCAGAAATCTGTGATCCGGACCGGCCACAAGCTTGGTCCCGTCCTCCAGCGTTATCCGGTACGCGGGCTTGATGACACTCCAGTGTCCTAGTACACGGGCTGGCGCATAGCGCCGGTACCAGCCTTTTCGAACTGTCCCATAGATTTGGTCGCCAGTCCTGAGGTCGGATAGGGGCCGCGTCGTTCCATCCAGCATCAGGATTGGGGTGTCCCCGGACAGGCAATAGACACACCCATGCTCGCATCCCCGGTACGGATTGATGGACGCTTCGAAGGGAATGTCCGGCGACTCGTTGCGGCTGATGATGGTGCGCGGGTGCTCGATGGTGACGGTCGTTGCCGGCGGCGGAGTGGCTTCATCGGGCGCCCAGCCATCGTCGAAGGCCTCGCGCTGCCAGTCGAGGTAACGGGCAGCCACCGTCGAGTCAGTACCCCGACCCCTGACTTTTCCAGTCCTGGAGCGCCCCATGTGGCGGCATCAATGCAGCCGCTGCATGGACTGGCGCAGCGCGCTGATACGCCCCTGCACGCGCGTACTGTCATCGGCGTCCGGCGCGAGCAAGAGGTAGGTCTGATAGTCCGCGACCGCCGCGCGGAAATGATCCAGCCGGTCGTGCAGTAACGCCCGATCCCGCACTTCCTGCGGCGCCTCCGGCATGACCATCAGCAACATGTCCTGGATGCGCAACGCGCGCGGAAAGTCCTCGCCATTGACATAGATGTTTTTCAGGTTGCGCAACATGCGCGCGATGATCTCCCGGTTCGTGGCCGGCGCGAGCAACCGCCGCAGGTTCCACCCCTCGGGCGGCGTCGTGAGGTGCCCCAACCGCCGTTCCAGCTCCGCCTGGTCGAGGATTGGACCGCCGCTGAACGGATCAATGATCCGCTCGGTGCCATCCACTGCCGCCTTGACCAGGAAATGCCCCGGGAAGGAGACGCCGTGGATGGTCAAGCCGATGCGCCGGCCCACCTCCAGGTACACCAGCGATAATGTGATGGGGATGCCGCGGCGGCGTTGCAGCACCTCGTTGAGAAAACTGTTGCGGGGATCGTTGAACGTCCTGAGATCGCCGCGAAAGCCGAGATCGCGGAACAGGTATTCTCCAAGCGCGGCAAGCGCCTGCGGCTGCGCCCCAGGCATCGTCAACCGGCCGCGGCAGACCGTGGCCATGTCATCCAGCTGCTGGAGGCAGGCGTCCATGTTCAGATCGGGATATTCCGGCGCCGCGATCAACAATGCGGCCTGCGCCAGATTGATATTCCCGTCCGGGCCGGAGACAATGTTTTGAAAGTTTGTTGCCGTCATTTGCGCGATGTGCGCCGCGGCCACTCCGGCCGGGAAACGAGCCATGTCCACTGCAATTTTAGCCCATAACCACCTGAGCCTGCTGCCGGTTTGTTGTATATGAACGAGTTGCTTGCCGTATTGGCGTCACTGCTGGCAGGCGCTGCAGTAGCGTGGTGGGTGCGCGGCATAAGGACCAGCGTTAACGCGGCCGTCGCCGCTTCCCGGCTGGAAGCTGCCGAGCAGAAAATCACCGAACAGCAAACGGCGCTGGAAGCCGCGCACGCAGAATTGGCGCGCGCGCGCGAGGCCCGCTACGCCGAATCGGAACGCCGCGCCGCTGCCGAGCAAGCGGCAGCGCGGATTCAGCAGGTGGAGATGTTGCTGAATGAGCACGCCGGGACGATAACCGCGCAACGCGCGACCATCGCGGAACTGGAAACCAGAATCGTGGAGGAACGCAAAGCCGCCACGGACAAGCTCGGGCTGTTGAATGATGCTCAGCTCAGGCTCGCTGATGCCTTCAAAGCCCTCTCGTCAGAGGCACTCAAAAGCAATAATCAGGCATTCATTGAACTCGCCAAGGCGACACTGGAGAAATTCCAGGAAGGCGCACGCGGAGATCTCGAGGCTCGGAAAAAGGCCGTGGATGAGCTGGTCCGGCCGTTGCGGGAGTCCATGGAAAAGGTGGACACGAAATTGGGGGAGATGGAGAAGACGCGCATATCTGCATACTCGGCGTTGAGTGAACAACTAAAGGGACTGGTCGAAACACATTTGCCCCAGCTCCACAGTGAAACACAGAACCTCGTCAAGGCCCTGCGCCAACCCACCGTGCGCGGACGCTGGGGCGAGATTCAATTGAAACGCGTAGTGGAGATGGCGGGCATGGTCGATCACTGCGACTTTGTCGAGCAGGAAAGTGTCGAAACGGAGGACGGCAGGCGGCGGCCGGATCTCGTTGTCCGCCTCCCGGGCGGCAAAACCATCATCGTCGACGCCAAGGCCCCCGTCAGCGCATACCTGAATGCGGTCGAGGCCACGGACGAGGATGCGCAGAAAGCCTTTCTCTCCGAGCACGCCAGACAGGTGCGCGATCATATGACGGCGCTCGGGCGTAAAAGCTACTGGGACCAGTTCGATACGACGCCGGAGTTCGCGGTACTGTTCCTGCCCGGTGAAATGTTCTTCAGCGCGGCGTTGCAGCAGGATCCCGAGCTTATCGAATTCGGCGTCAACCAGCGTGTGATTCCTGCGACGCCGACGACACTTATCGCACTGCTGCGCGCCGTTGCTTATGGTTGGCGCCAGGAAGCCCTGGCGCGCAATGCACAGGAAGTGGCTGATCTGGGCAAGCAGCTATATGAGCGTATTGCCAAGCTGGCGGATCACTGGAGCACTGTCGGCCAGCGCCTCGACCAGGCAGTCGACGCGTACAACAAGACGGTCGCAACACTGGAGTCGCGTGTATTGGTAACCGCTCGACGCCTGCGCGATCTGAAGGCCGGTGATGCCGACCTTGAAATCGGGCCCATAGAGCCCATCGAACGTGCAACCCGACCTGTGCAAGGGCTCCCCGCCCCGGAAAATGATAACCGCGTCACAAAACGGGTCGTCGGCGTGGACGATAAATAGAATTTACCCTAGTATCGCAACGCATCAAAAACTGAATGTGCCGGATTTTCAGACACTAACGATCTGGACCGAATCCGGCGTCAAAGGGTTGCTCCCCCCGTGGAACGTGCGCTGCAGGCGATCGTTTTCGACATGGATGGAACTCTGGCCGACACGGAGGAGATCCACCGTCAGGCATTCAACCGTGCCTTTGTCGAATGCGACATTCCCTGGCAGTGGTCGCCGGCGGAATACCATGACCTGCTCGCCATTTCCGGCGGCCGGGAGCGCATTCGGCGTTTTCTGATGCAGAAGCGGGAACGCCCGCGTTCCACCGCGGCGCTGCGGCAACTGGCGCTGACCGTGCACAAACGAAAGTCCGATATCTACCGCGACATGTTGTGCGCCGGGCAGGTGGCATTGCGTCCCGGGGTCAAACGTTTGCTGGCGGAGGCGCACAGCCGGAATGTCAGGCTGGCAATCGCCACAAGTTCCTCGCGCCGCAATGTTGACGCACTGTTGAAAACAACCCTGGGCAACGAGGCCGGCGATCTGTTCCGCGCCTTTGCCACCTGCGACGTGGTCGAGGATCAGAAACCTTCACCTGCCATCTACCAGTACGCGCTGGCGGAACTGGGCGTCGAGCCGGCGCATGCCATGGCCATTGAGGATTCGCGTAACGGCAATCTGGCCGCGCTGGCAGCGGGACTGACCACGGTCATCACAACCCACCGGTACACGCGCGATAACGATTTTCGCGGCGCAGCACTGGTGCTGGATCATCTCGGCGAGCCCGGTCAGCCGTTCCACGTGCTGTCCGGTTCGGCCCACGGCGCCACGTTTGTAGATCTCGAGCTGCTGCAGCGGCTGCATGCCGGCGGGGGTGAACTGCAGGCGGCAACCGGCACCATCCGGCCCATGCGATCCGCCATGGCCGGCAAGTAGTCACGGTTGTAAGCTGTCCCCCTGGCGCGGCACGTCCGGCACATTGCCGGCGCCCATGTCATGACCCTCACGGAACTGCGCTACATCGTCGCCGTCGCCCGCGAGCGGCATTTCGGCCGCGCCGCGGCGGCGTGCTTCGTCAGTCAGCCGACGCTCAGCGTCGCCGTGCGCAAACTCGAGGATGAACTGGGCGTCGTGCTGTTCGAGCGGCATCAGCACGACGTCGCGATCACGCCCGTCGGCGAGCGCATCGTGGAGCAGGCGCAACGCGTGCTGGAACAGGCGGGCGCCATCAAGGTCCTGGCCGGGGAAGGGCGCAACCAGTTGCACGGCGAGGCGCGCCTCGGCGTCATCTACACCGTCGGGCCGTATCTGCTGCCACGGCTGATCCCCGAACTGAATCAACGGGCACCCGCGCTGACACCCATCATTGACGAGGACTTCACCGCCAATCTTGCGGTGAAACTGCGCCAGGGCTCCCTGGACATGGCGATCCTGTCAACGCCGTTCGATGTCCCCGGCATCGAGGTGCGGGTGCTGTACACGGAACCGTTCGTGGTGGCCCTGCCCAGGGGGCACAAACTCGCCGGACAGCGCCAGATACAGGCCGATGACCTGGCGCGCGAGACATTATTACTGCTGCGCGCCGGAAACTGCTTCCGCGATCAGGTACTGGAGGCCTGCCCGGCCTGCCGCGGCGAAACTTTTTCCCGCACCGGCATCCAGAAGAGCCTCGAGGGCAGTTCCATTGAAACTATCCGGCAGATGGTGGCGGGCGGGGCCGGCGTCACGGTGCTGCCGGCAATGTCGATCCGCACCGAAAGCGGCATGGACAAGCTGCTGGTTTACCGGCCCTTTGCCGATCCGTCACCGCGGCGCGAGGTGGCGCTGGCGTATAGAGCCACGTTTCCGCGTCCAAAGCTCGTGGACTTGATTTCCGATACCGTTGCGGCTTGCAATCTTCCCGGCACATTAATAGCCACAAGCAACAAGCCACAAGCAACAAGTAAAACAACATAGTGTTCGTCTTCACCTTGTAGCTTGTGGCTTGTTGCTTGTGGCTTTCTTTAAAGCTATTTAATCACCAGGAATGCGGCCGCATTGCCGCGGATGACGCGCAGCAACAATGGTTCCTGCCTGCGATCCACCGCGGCGAGGAACTCATCCAGCTTCGTCACCTTGGCGTGATTCACCGACGTAATGATGTCGCCCTGGCGCAGGCCGCCGCGCCACGCCGGACTGCCGGGTTCGACATGTTCGACTTCGACCCCCTGGACCTGTCCGGCCAGGGGATGGTCCGGGCTCAAGTTGCCGACCGTCACGCCGTTCAATTTCGGGTTGACGGCACGCGGGCCGCCGCCATCCTCGCTGCTGCGGGCCGCAACCATTGCGTTCAGATCGCGCCGTTTTCCGTCGCGCAATACGGAGAATGAAACCTTTTCGCCGACCTGCAGCAACCCGATATGATTGCGCACGTCGCCGGCGTTGCGCACGGCTTTGCCGTTGATCTCGACGATGACGTCGCCGGCCTGCAGTCCCGCTTTGGCTGCCGGAGAATCAGGCACGACGCTGTTCACGACCGCGCCCTGCTGTTTCTCCAGCCCGAAGGCGGCGGACAGGTCCGGCGTCAGGTCCTGCACGGTGATCCCGACTGACCCGCGCTCCACGGCGCCCTTCTCCACCAGTTGCTCCATGATTTGCAGCGCCATATTGATGGGGATGGCGAAACCGATGCCGATGTTGCCACCGCTCTGGGAGAATATGGCGGTGTTGATGCCCACCAGTTCGCCGCGCAGGTTGACCAGCGCGCCGCCGGAATTTCCGGGATTGATGGAGGCATCGGTCTGGATGAAATCCTCGTAACCTTCGATCCCCAGGCCGCTGCGGCCCAGCGCGCTGACGATGCCGGAGGTCACGGTCTGGCCGAGACCGAACGGGTTGCCGATGGCAACGACAAAGTCGCCGACGCGCAGGGATTCGGAGTTCGCCGTGGGCACCGCGCGCAACCCCTCCGCCGGCACCTTGATCACGGCCACGTCGGTATCCGGGTCGGCGCCCACGACCTCGGCCTGAACATGCCGGCCGTCGCGCAGCGTGACCGCGATCTCGACGGCATTGGCAACCACGTGACTGTTGGTCAGCACCAGCCCGCGTTTCGCGTCCACGATTACACCCGAGCCCAGCGCCTGCGTCTTGCGCTCGATGGGACCCTGGGGGATGTTGAAAAATCGGCGGAAAAACGGGTCCGCCAGCAATGGATTGTTCTGCAGCACGACGCGCCCCTCGGTGGCAATGTTCACCACCGCCGGCGTCACCTGTTCCAGCATCGGCGCGAGGCTGGGCAGCGGTTGATCTTCGACGGACTGGGGCAATGCCGGCCATGCGGCACCGGCGGTCAGCGACAGCAGCAGTGCCGTCGCCGTGAATACGGAATCCTTCAATGCCATGTTGCTCGCTCCATTGACGTTTGGGGACGGAATGGAATTCCGTCCCCATGCTTCATGGTTAGTATGGCATCGCCACTGAAAGTTCTCGCGGCGATTGCGGAAAAAAAACGCAAGGCGGCTTGCGCCGCCCTGCTTTGATGACTGGGGCGGAATGGAATTCCGTCCCCCTGCCTTGTACGGGACAGAATCAAATTCTGCCCCCATACCTCGTCGTCTCAGCTCTGAACCGAGATCTTGCGCGGCTGCAACTTCTCGTGCTTCGGCAGCGTGATTTCCAGCACACCGTCCCTGCCGCGGGCCTTGATGCCGTCCGTATCGGCGGTATCCGGCAGGCTGAAGCGCCGGTAGAACGTCCCGCGCACGCGTTCGACGCGGCGGAAGCCTTCCCGCTCCTCATCCTTTTCGGATTTGCGCTCGCCGCGCACGGTCAGCACCCCGTTCTCGGCGGTGATCTCGATGTCCTTGGGATCCACGCCGGGCAGGTCCGCCAGGATCACGAAGCGATCCGTCTCTTCCTTGATATCCACCGCGGGCCGCCACGCGCTGGTGACCACGTTCGAGGCGTCGTCATTGCCAAGTTCGGCTTCCTGGTTCGTCAGCCGGTTCAGCTCCCTCTGGAAGCGATCCAGCAGGCTGAAGGGTTCGTATCGTACTAATGTCATGTTGCACCTCCTGAAATTTGCAGGTTTGTCGTCACACCCCTGTAGATGGGGTGCGGTCCTGATATTTCAAGGGGGAAATGACAAGCTACAAGCTACAAGCTACAAGCTACAAGTACATGGATCGCAGTGTTCAGTTTGGGTTCCTTGTCGCTCGTTGCTTGTAGCTTGTGGCTGCCTTTATATCCGGTACGCCGTTGTCGTCATCACCCGCGCGGCCAGGGACATGAGGCTTCGCACCGGTTCCGGCAGCTCGACCGCACCATTGCGCACAGCCTGGGCTGCATGCCGGCTTTCGTCATCGCGCATCTGGCGGACGATTTCCCGGCTGGGCAAGTCAGCGGCGGGCAGCATTCCCAGATGGGACTCCAGGTGCCGCACCACCTGTTGCTCGGTCTCGGCGACGAAACCCAGCCCCCAGCGATCACCCAGCAGGCTGGCCACGGAGCCGATGGCAAAGGAGCCGGCATACCAGAACGGCCGCAACAGGCTGGGGCGGCTCCCCAGCGCCGCCAGCCGCTGTTCGCACCAGGCCAGGTGATCGGATTCTTCCTGCGCGGCCTGTTCCATGGCCTGCCGTGTGCGGTGGTCCCGCGCCCAGAACGCATGGGCCTGGTACAACGCCTGGGCCGCGATTTCGCCGGCATGGTTGACCCGCATCAGGCCGGCGGCGTGGCTGCGCTCTTCGGGTGTCAGTCGCCCGGCCTCACTCAATCCACCGGCGGGGTTTGCGCGGGAGGCATGGGCGGGACGGCCGAACGCGGCGCCCAGCACGCGATCGAGCCCGATGATCAGCCGATCCAGCGGCGTAAAATTGCGCGGTTCCATGATCGAATCAGTCGGATGAATTTCCAGTAGATTCAGTATATTGACAGTGTCCGGGGCCGCCCGTACCATTGCGCGTCTTTTTTTGCCACGCCGGAACAACCTTCCCGGAAGAAAACCAGATGAAAACCTACACCGCCCGCCCGGCGGATATCAAGCGCGACTGGTTTCTGATCGACGCCAGCGGCAAGACGCTCGGCCGGCTTGCCACCGAGGTCGCCCGCCGCCTGCGTGGCAAGCACAAGGTCCAGTTTACGCCGCACATGGACACCGGCGATTACATCGTTGTCATCAATGCCCGTGAGGTGCGCGTGACCGGTCGCAAGGCAAAGGACAAGTTGTATCGCCGCCATTCCGGCTATCCCGGCGGCCTGACCAGCATCAGTTTCGAAAAGTTGCAAAAAACCAATCCGGTGCGCATCATCGAGACCGCGGTGAAAGGCATGCTGCCGAAAGGCCCCCTCGGCCGGCAGATGTTCCGCAAGCTGCGCGTGTATGCGGACGGAAAGCATCAGCATTCGGCGCAACAGCCCCAGACCTTGGAGACCTGAACGTGACCCAGCAGACCTATGCCACCACCGGGCGCCGCAAGAGCAGCTCGGCGCGCGTGTTCCTGAGCAAGGGCACGGGCAAGATCACCGTCAACGATCGCACGCTGGAGCAGTACTTCGGCCGCGAGACCGGCCGCATGATGGTGCGCCAGCCGCTCGAAACCGTGAAGATGACGGATATCATTGACGTGACCATCACCGTCACCGGCGGCGGCATCACCGGCCAGGCGGGCGCCATCCGCCACGGCATCTCCCGCGCCCTGGTGCAATACGACGAGACTCTGCGCAAGCAATTGCGCCAGGCCGGCCTGCTGACCAGGGACTCCCGCGAAGTCGAGAGAAAAAAGGTTGGGTTGCATAAAGCACGTAAGCGTCCTCAGTACTCGAAACGCTGACGCGTTTCAGCAACAAGCCACAAGCTACAAGCCACAAGGAGGTGGCAATGGATGCGCTCAGCGAATTGAATGTCTGGCGCCGCAGCAAATCTCTGGCCGTGAATATCTATCGGGCCATGTCAGTGTGTCGGGATCGGGCGTTCAAGGAACAAATCACGCGAGCGGCAGTATCAATTCCCTCGAACATTGCCGAAGGCTATGAACGCTCGTCGCGCAAAGAGTTCGCACGCTACCTGCAGATTGCTCGGGGATCGTGTGCGGAATTGAGAACGCAAATCCAGATCGGCCAGGATATTGGATACTTCAGCAAGGAGCATGGAGACAATCTGTTAAAGGAAGCACTGGAGTTAACCAAGATGATGCAAGCACTCATCAACCGGTGCCGTGCTTCCAGCCAGCAATGACGGATTGTTGTGGTGAACTTCTTTTACTTGTAACTTGTAGCTTGTCGCTTATAGCTTGTTGCTCTCCTCTGGGGGATCGTCTAACGGTAGGACAGCGGACTCTGACTCCGCCAGTCTAGGTTCGAATCCTAGTCCCCCAGCCAAAAATGAAGCGACCCCTCACCCAGGGGTCGCTTCGTTTTTGGCCGTGGGGGGCTCAGGGTACGAGCCTTCGTTCGACAAAATTGTCGGGAACAATTTTGGACAGCGGCGCGCAGTGCCGCTGGCCCCGCAGGGGCGAGCCCCAGGGATGGGGCGAGCAATCCTAGTCCCCCAGCCAAAAAATGCCACTACCCCGCTGAGGGGTGGTGGCATTTTTCGTTGGGGGCTCAGGAGGCGAACCTTCGTTCGACAAAATCGCCGGGACAATTTCGCCGGGAGCGAAATTGGACGCCCGGCAGGGCCGCCCGGGGGGCGCAGACCACGGATGGTCTGCGTCAACAATTTTGGACAGCGGCGCGCAGTGCCGCTGGCCCCGCAGGGGCGAGCCTCAAGGATGAGGCGAGCAATCCTGGTCCCCCAGCCAAAAAACTCAATGGCCCACCGCGTGTGGGCCGTTCCGGTTTTAATTCAGTCCGGCAGCACAAGGACGAGAAATCCATCGGGCGCCAGGCGCGTCGCCAGCATCACCTCGTTGATATCCTGGTGCTCCAACCAGGTGCTGGCGCGTTGATGCGCGGGGACACGCCAGAACGATTCGATTTCGTTGCCCAGGGGCACATAGCGCATGAGCGCCTCAAGCTCCGCGCGAACCGCATGGCGTACGGCAATGGGATTCTGTCCGGCCGGCTGCCGCATGCGCTCGACGGCGTGCAGCCCGATTGCCAGCCCGAGTTCCCGAAAGGCAAGCCGATGCTCAGCCGGCGTTCGCAGTTCCCCGCTTCGGGCGTAGTACTCGAGACCCGCAAGCGCCGCCCCGAGCAGGTGCTCAGGAAAATCCCCATCCGACAGCAGACCCTGGTCGATCAGTTGCACTACGCGATAGGCGTCTACCAGGAGTTCGCCGATGCCGAGTGGATCGGCACTCGCCAAATCGGCGCCTGTTGTCATCTGCGCATACCGCCGGCCAACCTCTCCAAGATCGGGACCGCCGGGCGGTTGGGGGAGCCGGTCCACCGTGGTGCGCAGTTGCATCGTTGTGATGTAGCCGCCCAGCGGATCATGCTGCCCCATCGAAGGCACAAGCGGGCGCCTGAGATCGATGCTCATCTTCCAGTACATCCTTGGGGTATGGTTCGCGGAAGGCAGGTAGGTGAAGGCAACATATGCGCTTCCTGCAAGCTCCTGTGCCCAAGATCTGAACCTGGGATCTCCTGTGGACCGGCTCACCTGATCCAGGGCGTGCATCCACTTCGTCAGATAATGAAAATACTGGCCATCGCGCTCCCACTCCAGACGCTCGTCGTAGGGTTCGTCTTCGCCGCGCTCCGGGAGGCGCTTGCCTATGCGAAGTCCGCCGCGGGTGGGATGGGCTTCGGCCTCGTCCGTGCCCAGCCCGCTGATCCAGCCCTTGCGTTGATCGTCGGCCCGGTGCCGGCCGAGCACGTGGTGGACCTGATCGACCAGTCGCAGCGCGAGATCGGTGTAGCGCTGCTCGCCGGTCGCGCGCGCCAGACCCAAAAAGTTGCACACCGCGAACGCATCGGTCCACAGATAACGCCGCGGCGGGCGATCGGAATCGAGCCCGGTGCGCTGGGCGAAGCTCTGCATCATTGCGATGGCCTCCGCGGTACGCGCATCAGATACAGTCATCGATTCCTCTCGTGCGTTTGTGATCGCCGGCCCGAGCGACAGCAGCACGATCACCCCCGCAACGCGGACCTGCATTCGTCACTCCAGGCTGAGGCTCGCATCCGCATTGAGCCTTACGCTCACCCCGAATCGCGAGCCTTCCCGATTGAGCGTTTCCGCGAGCCATTGCGCGTCGGACGGGGCGGCCCGATGCAGGCTGAAACGCTGAATTGTCAACGGAATCATCCTGAGCTGCGCGAGGTTTCCGGTCACCGCATCCAGCGTTGGGAAGTACATCAGCGTGAGTTCACTTCTGAATGATTCATTTCCGCCGATGCCTTCATAGTCATTGAGAAAATCGCCGGTCCCGTAGAGGATCAACTTGCCCCGGTAGATCTCGAACGCCTTGGGGTGGTGGGAGGAGTGTCCATGAATCAAATCAACGGCACCGTGGTCGACAAGGAAATGCGCGAAATCGAGCTGCGAATCCGGAATGTGATGACCCCAGTTATCGCCCCAATGGACGGAGGCGACAACCACGTCTCCTGCCTTTCTTTCGGTCTTGATCTGATCGGCGATATGCTGCGCGCTCCGGAGCGATAAATCGTTCAGCAGCCGGATGCCGGCCTGACCGTTCGAGGCGGCCCAACCCGGGGGAATGCCGCTGCTCGTCACGCCGAAACCGAATACGAGAATGCGACCCTTGCCGGCAACTTCCTTCACCGCCGGGGCAGAAGCGGACGCGAGGTCGCGCCCGGCGCCGACACCGGTCACGCCAATTCGCCGCAAGGTTTCCAGAGTTTCGGCGAGACCGGCGTAGCCCCAGTCCAGCACATGATTGTTTGCAAGCGACGCCACCTCGACGCCGGCGGCCGCGAGGCAAGCGGCGTTGGCGGGGTGCATACGGTAGTGGATGCCCTTGCCGTGCCAGGGATCATTGCTGGCCGTGACGCTCGTTTCGAGATTGATCAGGCGAAGATTGGGCGCCGCGCGTTGCAGCTCGTCGAGTGCGTCACCCCACAGATAAGCGCAACTTACCGGTCGAGGGATTGGACCGTTGGCGCGCTCGGCGAGCGCGACGTAATCACGCGCGTCCTTCACCCAGGGTTCATGCAATTCCGGATCGCCGGGGTGCAAGAGTACCTGATCGATTCCCCGCCCGGTCATCACGTCACCGCATAGAAACAACGTAATTTGACCGTCCTGGTTCGTCGGTTCCGCGTGCGGGTGCTGCATCACGCCGGCAAGCAGCAGGAGTGCGGCCAGCCGGCTAAATACGTGTTCCGAAATATGATACAAGTACACAATGGGCAGTCCGATCCCATGTTGGCAGACACGCCGTAAATACGTCCATGTAGGCTTGAGTGCCGCTGTCCATGCGGCACACAGTCCGCCAACATGGGATCGGACCACCCGTCTGTTCTGCAATTCGGAGCAGCTATTTAGAGGCGGCCGCACTTGCACGCATCCCGCGACTTCGCCGTGCCACACTCCGCTTCCCGCAGAATCCGGATCAACTGCTCCTCGGAATATCGCTTCCGCATTTGCAAGTCCTCCATCATTAAACTACCACGGACCGTGATATCGGCTCGAAATTATCATTCTGGGCCGGCGAAGTCCGGCAATGATGCAGGCGCGGCTGGCGGCTTGAAGTCGATGCCGGTCAAATGGGTAGCTCGGTCAGCTGACACCCGGAGAATCGGGGCCCGGGGTATGGGCCGCCTTACTGCGCCAGGCGATTGTATTTTCTGAGCACCGCCCGCAGCTTGTCGTGGGGCAGCGCAATCACCTTGTGATCGTCCGCGCCGGTCATGGTCTCCGCGGCGACCATGGCGTTGACGATGGCTTCTTCCGTCGCCTGCACGGTACCGGCCAACACCGGGTCCATCCGATCGTTCGGAAGCATCGTGATCTGCGTCAGTCCCTGCGAACTGGCCGCGCCGGAGTTGGCAGTCGAGAACGCGATGAATATATCGCCGGAACCGTTGCCGGAGAGACTCCCCATACGGCCAAGCCCCAGGGACACGCGCCGCGCCAACCGTTGTAACTGGTGGGCGACCAGCGGCGCATCGGTGGCCACGACGACGATGATGGAACCCCGTTCGTCCTGCGAAAATTTCCCGCCGTACGCGGGATACTCGGGGATCTCGACGCCCACCGGCACTCCCGCAATGCGCAGGTTCGGCCGCAGGCCGTAATTGCACTGGACCAGCACGCCGACGCTATAAGCACCGGGCTTTTCCGCGACCTTCCGGGATGCGGTACCGATGCCGCCCTTGAACTCGTTGCAGATCATGCCCGTCCCGCCGCCGACCGATCCCTCCGGAACCGGCCCGGCGGCGGCGGAATCGATCGCATGAAACACGTGCTCCGGCTTCACATGGAAACCATTGATGTCGTTGAGCCAGCCGTCCCATGTCTCCGCGACCACCGGCAGCGACCACCAGTACCCGGTCGGATCCGGTTCCTGGCGCGCGACGCGCCACTGTATGACGGCATCCCGTACCACGCCGACGCTGTGGGTGTTCGTGATCATTACCGGGCCTTCCAGGAATCCGGACTTTTCCACCCACGTGGTGCCCGTCATCTCGCCGTTGCCGTTTTGCGAGAACCAGCCGGCGAAGACGGGATTGCTCATGGAGTCTTTTCCACGCGGGAGAATCGCCGTGACCCCCGTTCGGACCGGGCCATTGCCGACCTGGAGTTTCCCTTCACCGGATATCAATGTCGTATGGCCGACGGTGACGCCGGCCACATCCGTGATCGCATTCAACGCCCCCGGCGTACCGTCGAAAAGCACGCCAAGAGCCCGCGCGCGCGGCTTGGAACCCTCGTGGTCCTGTGCCATAGCCGGGATCGCGCCGGACAGCAGCGCCACTACACAGATTGCGCCGATCATTCTCATGGGACGCTCCACAAGGCGTCGTATACCCTCTCGCCACCGATGTAGGCACGTTTGACGCGGGTAGCGTGCACCTGCGTGACCGGCACTTCGAATGGGTTCTGATTTACGACGATGACGTCCGCCAGCATGCCGGGCTCAATGCGGCCTACCAGGTGCCCGGCACCCGCATATCTCGCCGCGTTCACCGTAAACATGTCGAAGGCCTGTTTCAGCGTGATGGCTTCATTCTTGCCGTAGGAATCGGGGCTGCCACCAGGTCTTTCGCGCGTAACAAGGGTTTCCAGACCGATCCACGGACTCGCAGAGGGTACTACCGACCAGTCCGAACCCGGCACCACGAGCGCGCCCGACTCAAGCAGCTCCTTCACCGGCCACACCCGGTCCATGCGCGCATCGCCGATGGCGCGGATGATGTCGTTGTTAATGGGGCTCGGCGACCACAGATAGGGAGAGACTTCGAACGTCGCGCCGATTTCACGGGCACGGCCCACGTCCGCCTGCGCTACGAACGTGCAATGGGCCACGTCGTGCATCAGGCCGCTGAAGCCGTTGGCCGTGCGCGCCGCCTCGATGGCGTCGAGGCTGGCGCGCACGGCGGCGTCCCCGGCGGCGTGAAATTTTACCGCGAGACCCATGCGGTCGAAGCGCATCACTGCCTCGTTCAGCACCTTCGGCTCGACCAGCAGCATGCCGAAGCGGGCAGCATCGTCGGTGCGCCCCACCATCTCGCTGCCGTAGGGTTCCAGCATCGCAGCCGTGTGGCTGTCCGTGGGCACGCCGTCGAGTACGATCTTGACGCAATCCGTATCCACGCGGTCCCGCGCATAGACATTACGCGCGGCTACGGTGGCCTCTTTGGCCGGATCACCCGGGGCCCAGGAAATGCACAGGCGCGCCCGCTGCTTCAATTCGCCCGAGTCCGCCAGTGCCGCGTAGGCGCGGATTTCCCTGTCGCCGCCCGCGGCAAAACCCATGTCCGCTTCCGTGAACGACGTGATGCCGTGGGAAAGCATTTCGTGCGTCGCCCACTTGATGGCCGCGCGAACTTCCTCGTCCGTGGGCGGCGGCACGGGCTTCGCCGCCAGCACGAGGGCCTCCTCGCGGAACACGCCCGTGGGTTCGCCGCGGCTGTCGCGCTCGATGATGCCGCCGGGCGGGTTGGGCGTGTCGCGGGTGATGCCCGCCGCCCTGAGGGCCGGTGTGTTGGCCAGCGAACTGTGGCCGCTGGTATCCACCAGCAGCACGGGATTGTCCGGCGACACGGCATCGAGCATGCCGCTGTCCGGCACGCGCCCGAGCGCCGAGGCATCCCATTGTCCGCCCGTGATCCAGGCGCCGGGCGCGGCACGGGCCGCGCAGGCTCTCACGCTGGCTTGCAGTTGCTTCAGGTCGGAGCCTTGCTCGATGCGGCAGCGCTGCTCACTGAGGCCCGCATACAGTGGGTGCACGTGGGTATCGTGCAGGCCCGGCAGCAGCGTGTCGCCGCGCAGGTCGTCCACCTGGGTGCGCCAGACGCGGTACACGTTCACCTCCTCCGCCGTACCCACGGCGATAATGACACCGTCGCGGACGGCCACGGCTTCTGCCCAGCCGGAGGGCGTCCTGACCCTGCCGCCGGTGAGGATAAGCTCCGCGGCCAGGTGCGTCGCCATGGCCGGCACGGCCACCACTGTGGCCATGACCCAGGCGATGAGGTGCCTTTTCATCTGCGTGCCTCCTTTGTCCGGGTGCAATGATCACGGCCGGTGGCGGCGCCAATCTCCGCAGTCTCATGCGTTGCCGCCGTCATGGATTTTCCCTTACGTGATTCTCGACACTGTACTTGAGAAAGAAGTCCGCTTCGGCATGGTCGGGATACAGTTCGATCATTTTTTCCATGGCTTCCTGCCTGGTCTTCGCCACTGACGTAATACGCGTGTAGTTGTCAATGTATTGGACCATCTCGTCGAAAAGTTCCATGCCGGCAATGTCGCCGTGGCCGGGATACACGGTCGGATTGGCAGCTGCATACCGGGCTTTCAGCCTGATCAACTCCGCCCGCCAGTTTGCGATGTTCTCTCTGCTGATGTCGTCACCCTGCCAGTGATGAACCTTGTTGTATCCCAGGTCCGAAAGAAACAGGGCATTCAGATCCCTGCTATACACGGTCGTCGTGTAATGGGCTTCCGCAGGCAGGTAGTCGGTGGCAAGCTCCAGCGTGCCTCCGCCCTCCAAATTCAGCGTATTCCCGGGCAATACTTGGATGGTATTTTCGTAATCGAAGCCCCCGGGGTTGCCGGCCGCCTTCGGCCGCAGGGCCGGTTCCAGCGCAGGCTCGGCACTGGTCTCGCCGCCGGAGTCCATATAGATCGCGTACACCTTGATGTCCCGCCTTATGTCTTCGCTGGCGACGACAATTTTCGCATCCGGAAATTCGTCGCGGAAAAGCGGCATGCCCGTGAAGTGATCGGTGTGCCCATGGGTAATCAGGACATGTGTCAAAGGCAGTTTCCTGGCCCTTATTGCCTCAACCAGTTTCCTGGCATCATCGGTTTTTCGCAGCACGTCTATGACGACAAGCGAGGTGCCATTGGAAACGATGAACGAATTGACCGTCGCAAACTGGCCCTTGAATACTTCCACTTCAAGACTGCCTGCATTCCCGGCCCGCGATGAAGAGAATCCGGCGATGGCCAGCACTGCCGCAACCACATGAATGATCGGTCGCAGCGAATTCATGTACCGCCTTTCCCGGGTCGGTTCACGTCTTTGATATTGAGATAGAGGGTCGCGCCACCCTCACGGTAACGGTCATCCATGCGGCCGCCGGCACGCAACCCCTCCATGACGTCATGAAGGTACCTCACCGCGTCGGCAGCGGAAGCCGCGTTGATCTCGAACACTGTCAGGTAGCGCGGCACTGCGATGGGGTCGGTCATGACCACGCGATGCAACTCGTAGCGCGTGGCCCGTCGCACACCCCGGGCCTGCAACAAGGCCGGCAACAGCGTGCCATCGTACCAGGCGTTGAATTCCCTTCTGGCCCGGACACCGGCGCAGCAATCCACCCTGACCAGGTACAGATAGGGGTTGCCGTCCGACGACCGGGAGTTTGGCGCGTTCACGCCTGGCGCGAGACGGCGGAAATACAATCGCTCGGTGACTTCGAGCAAATCGGTGGAGCGGCCGGTGTTGTCCATCTTCCGGGCCAGCAGCAGCATGTTGATGATGGTGCCGTCAATGTCTTCGCTATCGATGTCGTAGAGCGCGACGAACTTGCCCTCGTCCGGTTGCAGATCGGCGGACGGAAACTCCGGCACCGCCTGGCCCTGCCCCCGCCGCGCCCGCATGTAGCCAGGAACCGTGAATACGTCCGGCAGATCAATGTCGTCGTACCAGTGATTGAATTCTGCTTCGCGCGCCGGATCCTTGTTGTTCGTCACGACCATCATCAACCAGTCCCGGCCCGGCGACGCGGAGTCGCCTGCCCCCGCAAAAGTCCAGCACGGCAACAACATCCCCAGGCAACAGCGCACAAGGAATTGCGCCACGAATGATTTCCCGGACCGAGAGTGGCGGGGCTGCGTGATCAGCAGTAAGCGAATCAAGATCAGGCTGCGGCCCTGATCCGGCCCGCAGGGACTACTGCCATCGGTAGTTCAGTTCGATGGCCCAGGTAAGCGGGCGCCCGTAGGTTTTTACGTATCCGCCGACGCCATCAAACGTCGTGCTGACGAGATATTCTTCATCAGCCAGATTCTTGCCGACAAATGCCACGTTCCAGCGCCCATCCTGGGCGCCAACCTGCATACGGGCATTGAATACACCGTAACTGGGCACCGAGAAAATGGCGGTGTCAACCGGATGTCCCAGCGAACCGGCATGGTTCAGGTCATCGCGCCACGAGTAATCGAGCTGCACAACTCCGAGCAGGTCGTACCCCAGCGGACGCTCGTAGCGCCCCTGGATGAAGTAGCTGAATTCAGGGGCATAAACACGATCCAGGCCGTCGTAGGGGATCTCGGTGACGAAGTCCTGGGCGGTGTACGAATCCTCCGACTCGAGCTCCGTATCCAGCAGCGCGAATGCGCCGCTCAGGCTGAGTCCGGGTAGGGCCTGCGGCAGCCAGGTTAGATCCATCTCGAAACCGAGATGGTCAGCATCCGCTATATTTGTCAGGAACGTCAGCACCGTGCCGGTCAACGGCAACAATTCGGCGTTGAAACCCTGCACGTCCGAATAGTCGTAATAGAACGCGGCGCCGTTGACGCGCAGGGTACGATCCATCCAGTCGGACTTGAAGCCAATCTCGTAGGACCAGACGGTTTCCTCCTGATATGCATCGAGCTGACTCGGGTCAAACGTGAAGCCGCCATAGAAGCCGCCGGACTTGAACCCGCGCGTGATCTTTCCGTACAGCAGCAGATCCTCGAATGGCGTGAAATCCACACCCACGTGTCCGGCAAGGACCTTGTCGAGATCGTAGTCGCGGTTCACGCCCTGAACCAGCGGGACCGGGAAACCGGCGAAGCTCAGAATATGGAAGCCGTTGCGCAGCGTCTTGTCTTCATTGGTGTAACGCAGCGACCCATGCGCTTTCCACTCGTCATTGAATTCATATCCGAGTTGCCCGTACAACGCCCAGGAATCCGTTTTTTGCACCAAGCCACGGTGGGCGAGCACGTCCGGCGTGCCGAAAATGAGCGGGTTGTCCGGAAACGTAAAGAACCGATCCTCGTCCAGTTCGTCCTCGGCGTAGACGAACCCGGCCAGCCACGACCATGGACCGTCGTTGTTCGAGATCAGGCGCAGTTCCTCGGACCACGATTCAATCGGCGAGTGATTGAGTTCGTGTCCCCCAAAAAGTTGTCCGCCGTCGTAGTCGTAGACCTGCCGCGTGTCATAATCAATGTATCCGGTGATGGATGTTGTCGTGGCAAAACCCAGATCCCAATCTATGCGCCCGGTTACGGATACCCATTCGTTGTCGAGTGTGTTGACCGGGTTAGCCAGCACAATCTTGCCGTCGTCGGACTGATCGGAGGCCAGCGGACCCAGGGGCCGCCCCAGCACGGCGTTGGTCAGCGTTGCCCAGTGCGCGCAGGTGTCGTCGTCCTGGCGCCCCGCCAGTACAGCGGCGCAGATCCCACCGGTCGCCAGGTCATAAATGCCCACGCCCTGGCCCAGCGGCGTTTCCGAGTTGTCCTCGCCTACATCCGCCTTTATCAAGACAGTGAATCGGTCATTGGGCTTGAACAGCAACTGGCCGCGGAAGGCCCATAGATCGGCCTCGCCCCAGTTGTCATTGCCTGGTGTCGCCAGCGTGTCCTGATAGCCACCGCCCTGGCTGGTCATCGCTGACGCGCGGAATGCGACACTATTCGTAATCGGCCCACCGAATGCCCCTTCGACGTTCCAGGCGTCATAGCGGCCATAGGAACCGGTCACGTAACCGTCATGCCCCTCGAACGATGGCTTCACAGACACGATGCGCACGGCGCCGCCGGTGGTGTTCCGACCATACAGTCCGCCCTGCGCGCCCTTCAATACTTCTACGCGTTCGATGTCGTACATGCCGATGCCGCCCATGGCGTTGGACGTCAGGTAAAACTCGTCGTAGTAGATGGCCGCTGCCGGCGTGTTGTTGGCATTGAAATCGGCAAGTCCGACACCGCGGATAATCCACGTCGGCTGGCTGGACATGGCGCGGTCGTCAAACAGCGCAACCCCGGGGATATATTCAGTGAGCTGGCGCAGATCGCGTATTGCGAGGTCCTCGATTTGCTGGCCGCCAAATGCCGTTATTGCGATTGGCACATCCTGCACGCTCTCCGCGCGCTTTTGCGCGGTGACGATGATTTCCTCCAGTTCCGCGGGGGCCTCCTGTGCGAGACCCGAGGACACGATAAACACGGAAGCAAGAAAGGCGCTCACACCTCCAAAGAAACTGATTCTGTCATGGGACATGTGCTGGTTCTCCCCGGGCATTTGAAAATCGGTCTGATCGGCGATCGTTCTGATCCTCAGTACGCCATCCGGACTGGAGATCGCTTCCAGTCCCGAATTGGCGAGAAGCAGCCGAAGCGCCTCGTCCGCGTCGTATTCCCCTGTAACTGCATTCGTGGTAAAGCGCAGGAACAGGTCATACGGAAACAGGACCTGCCGCCCGGCCTGCTCGGCGTACAGTTTCAAACCGTCGGGGGCCGGTGTCTGCGGAATGTCGAACCGCAACGCGGCCGATACGATCGGGCTGACCGCGATCAAGCCGCTGATCAGCAATTCCCGCAATGTCCTGCGGCGATCACCGCACCACCCACAAAGCAAACCGAACAGGGCACAATGAGGGGAAGACCTGTGTGCCACAGAAATCTGCTAGTGCGCCCGGGCGACTCTCTGCAACTCGAAGCTGTCGGCACCGATCTGCCGCACTTCAATGGCAAAATTCTGCTTCAGCGAGGTCAGCAGGCCGGCGATATTGTCCGAGCGGAAGTAGCCGCCGACCCGGATTGCAGCCGTTTCCGCGTCGGCAATCCGGATCTTGAGCGGTGTGTAGCGGCTGTATTCGTCCACAACCTCCTGCAGCGTATTGCCATCGAAGGCCAGTATCTTCTGTTGCCACAACAGCTTGCGTGCGATGGCCTGGGGCTCTATCTCCCGTACTTCCTCCACCCCCGGCTTGCTGAACTGGGCCACCTGCCCGGCTCGCAACATTACCGGCTCGAACCGTGCTGCAGGGTCCCCGGGAAACGAGGCGTTGTCCCGCTTGACCTGCACCAGTCCCTCGGCAACTGTTACCTCGACACTGTCGCCCAGCTTTTGCACGCTGAACGCGGTCCCCATTGCGGAGATCTCCGTGCCGTCCACGGTGACGACAAAAGGCGCCTGCTCGTCGCGCGCCACATCGAAGTACGCCTCTCCCTGCAACAGCAGAATGCTGCGGCGGGATGGAGAGATTTCCACCTGAATGCGCGTTGCCGTATTCAGATTGATCACCGTGCCGTCCCCGAGTTGCACCACGTCGTTGGCACCGATCCGGGTCTCGTGGATTTGCGGCCCGGCGGGCCGGAGGACCGCAGCAGTGACTGCCGCAGGGATGGTACCGGGCACAGCCGGCGGACGCATGAACAGGGCGATCCCCAACATGGCCAACCCCGCTGCCAGCGCCGGCAACACCATGCGACCCAACACGGCGCGGCGCGGAACCGGATTTTCCAGGCTGAGGACTTCCGACAGACCCGCCAGCACCTCCATCCGATCCCAGACCCGCGCTGTTTCCAGCAGGATCCGGCGGTGATAGTCCGAACGGCCGGCCCATTCCCTCAAACTGCGCGCCTCGTCCGGGGTCAAGGGACCGTTCTCCAGGCGCACGACCCATGCAGCCGCCTGTTCCTGCAACAATTCGCGGCGCGTGAAACCCAGGATCCTGTTACGACTTGCCATCTTTCCTTACACCTCCGCGGCCATCCATGGTTCCACCCAGATATCCCCTTTCTTGCAGGTAAACCGTGCACCGCGCCAGGCCCTTGGCCAAATGCTGGTTCGCGGTGCTGATCGCGATATTCAGCCTTTCGGCAATCTCTTCATGGGACAGACCGTAGACCTTTTTCAGGATCAGCACCCGCCGGCACTGCGGCGGCAGCGCCTGCACGGCTTCAAAGAATATGCTCAATTGCTCATGAACTTCGTACTGCGCATCGAGGGCAGTCTTCTCGTCCATGACCTCTGACAGGCCGAAATCTTCTAGTTGTCCCGTGATCTTGTTGGCATGCAGGGCCAGGTGTTTCAAAGCCAGGTTTCGTGCCGTCACGAAAAAATATGCCCTGGGATCCAGTATGGGTGACTTCCCGTCTGCCTCCAGCACACGCACATACACTTCCTGAGCGATGTCGTCGACATCCTCCGGCCGCCTCAGATAGCGGCGGATCACCGACTTCAGGGCCGCACGGCACTCGAAATAAATCGCTTCCAGCCTGGATCTGGATGTACCTGAGTCCATGAACTCATATTAGCAGGATGATGTAAGCCGCAGCGCGCAAAGAAGACGCTGCATCGGGGAACCACGGGTCACTCGAACAGCCCGAACAGCGCGATACGCCACTCATTCAACGCCGGACCCGGCGGTGTCGTGAACTCGATGCCGGCGTTGTACCGGCCTGGCGTACCCCCTCCGGCATCATTCACGGCGCGGCACCATGCCACACGCCCGCTGTGCTGGAAGCGTTGTCCGTCGCGCCGCAACTGCACCTCCAGCATCACGCTGTCGTTGACTTGCAGCACAAACGTCAGTTCCAGCCGCGCGCCGCGCAATGAAATGTCGCCGCTGCCGCAAGGAGTGGCGTCATCCGCCACGGGCCCGCCGGCCACAACGAGCAGGGAAACAGTGATTACAGCTTCGGCCGGAAAGCGCGTATCGCGGCGTTTTTCCGCGTGTTGTTCCGTCACCTTAGGTTTGTCCCGCTGATCGAGGTGAATGCCGGGCGGCGCGCATATCGCCGGCGTGCCATGGGCGGCCGTCGGAATGAATACGAATTACCGGAATTTCAATATCGGTAGGCGTCGGACTTGTACGGTCCTGCCACCGGCACGCCCAGATACTCCGCCTGGGCGACCGTCAGCGTTTCGAGTCGCGCGCCGAGTTTCTTAAGGTGCAGGCGCGCGACCTTCTCGTCCAGTTTCTTCGACAGCGTGTGCACGCCCAGCGGGTAGTCCTGGGTGCGGTTGAACAGTTCGATCTGGGCGATGGTCTGGTTCGTGAAGCTGCTGGACATCACGAAACTCGGATGCCCGGTGGCGCAACCGAGGTTCACGAGCCGGCCCTCGGCCAGCAACAGGATGCGCCGGCCGTTCGGCAGCGTGATCTGGTCCACCTGCGGCTTGATGTTGGTCCATTTGTAGATGCGCAGCGGCTCCACCTGGATCTCGTTGTCGAAGTGGCCGATGTTGCAGACGATGGCGAGATCCTTCATCTGCTCGATGTGCCGCGCGGTAATCACGTCGCAACAGCCGGTGGCGGTAACGAAGATGTCCCCGATCCGGCACGCCTCGTCCATCGTCATCACCTCGTAGCCTTCCATGGACGCCTGCAACGCGCAGATCGGATCAATCTCGGTGACGATGACGCGCGCCGCCTGCCCGCGCAACGACTGGCATGATCCCTTGCCCACGTCGCCGTACCCGGCGACCACCGCGATCTTGCCCGCAATCATCACGTCGGTGGCGCGCATGATGCCGTCCACCAGTGAATGGCGGCAGCCGTAGAGATTGTCGAATTTGGACTTGGTGACGGAATCGTTGACGTTGATGGCGGGAAACAGCAGTTCGCCGCGCTTCGCCATCTGGTAGAGCCGGTGCACGCCGGTGGTGGTCTCCTCGGTGACGCCGCGGATGTCCCTGACGAGGCGATGGAAGCGATTCGGGTCGCGGGCCAGCGATTTCTTCAATTGCGAAAGCAGGAATCCCTCCTCCACGCTGCCCGGCTTGCGCTGCAGGATCTTCGGATCATCTTCCGCGCGATAGCCAAGGTGCACGAACAGCGTGGCATCGCCGCCGTCGTCCAGGATCATGTTGGGACCGAGCCCCTTGCCCCACTCCAGCAACCGGTCGGTGAACTGCCAGTATTCCGCCAGGGTCTCGCCCTTGTAGGCGAACACCGGCGTGCCACCGGCCGCGATCGCCGCGGCCGCGTGGTCCTGGGTCGAGTAGATGTTGCAACTGACCCAGCGGACTTCGGCGCCGAGGGCCTTCAGGGTTTCGATCAACACGGCCGTCTGGATGGTCATGTGCAGAGAGCCGCTGATGCGCGCGCCCTTCAGCGGCTTCGATCGTCCGTACTCGGTGCGCACCGCCATCAATCCGGGCATCTCGTGTTCCGCGAGCGTTATCTCCTTGCGCCCGAATTCCGCAAGGCCGATGTCCCTGACGAAATAATCCGGCCGTGCCTTGATCTTTGCAACCTTTGCCTTGCCCATTTCTCCCAACTCCTCGTCTTAGATGGTCACTACCATTGTGGGGCCGGCTTCATGCCGGCCAACCTTCGGCCGGCGTAAACCCGGCCCCACACGGATGCTCTTGCACTCAGAAACCGTAGCCAAAAGCCGCGCGAAACCTGTCCCTGAACTCCGCGCGTGTGAAAGAATGATTCTGCGTGCCGCGATGGGCGATCTTGATGCTGCCGAGAAGCGATCCGATCCGGCCCGTTGTCTCCCAGTCCAGCCCGTTCAGGAGACCATACAGTATTCCGCCGCGATAGGCATCGCCACAGCCCGTGGGATCGGCGAGTTCCGCCGCCCGGACCGGGGGAATGTCTATGCGCCCGCTCCCGGTGAAAATCTGCGACCCCTCGGCACCGCGTGTTACGACCAGCGCCTCCACCCGCCCGGCCACCTGTTCCACATCCCATCCGCTGCGTTCGTGCAACAATTGCCATTCGTAGTCGTTCACCGTCACCCAGGTGGCCTGGTCAATGAATCGCTTCAATTCCTCCCCGTCGAACATCGGCATGCCCTGCCCCGGATCGAAAACGAACGGGATCCCGGCCGCGGCAAATTGCGCCGCATGCTCAACCATGCCCTGTCTGCCGTCCGGCGAGATCATGCCGATGCGGATCCCCCGGTCCGCCGGAACGCGGTTCTCGTGCGCGGCGTTCATCGCGCCGGGGTGAAACGCCGTGATCTGGTTGTCGTCGAGATCGGTGGTGATGAACGCCTGAGCCGTGTGCTGCGTGTCAATCACGCGCAGAAAATCCTGCGGCACGCCGGCGCGCTTCATCCATTCCGAGTAGACACCGAAGTCGTGCCCGACGGTCGCCATCGGATAACCCTTCTCGCCCAGCAGGGAGAGGTTGTAGGCGATGTTCCCGGCGCAGCCGCCGAATTCGCGCCGCAGTTCCGGCACGAGGAACGAAACATTAAGTATGTGGATCTGTTCCGGCAGGATGTGGGCCTTGAAGCGATCCTTGAACACCATGATGGTGTCAAAGGCAAGGGATCCGCAGATCAGGGCAGCCATGAACGGTGACCGGAGCAAGTTTGTTTCGGAGTCATGCAAAAGCGCAATTTGGAAATGTCACGGCCCCAGGCCACACGCATCCACTCGGAAGGGCCCTGCTCCCGGAAGGTTTCACTTATAGCTTATGGCTTGTAGCTTGTGGCTGCTTTCAGGCCGCGGCGCCGAGTCCCGCCAGGTCGCGCAACTCCGCGGCCCGGTCGGTCTTTTCCCACGGCACATCCAGATCGATCCGGCCGAAGTGCCCGTAGGCGGCGGTCTGCCGGTAGATGGGGCGCAGCAGGTTCAACATCTGAATGATGCCCTTCGGGCGCAGGTCGAAGACCTCGCGAACCGAAGCGGTAAGCCGACCTTCATCCACCTTGCCGGTGCCGAAGGTGTGCACGCTGATGGACGTGGGCTCGGCGACGCCGATGGCGTAGGACACCTGGATCTCGCAGCGATCGGCGAGCCCGGCGGCCACGATATTCTTGGCAACGTAGCGCGCGGCATATGCGGCGGATCGATCCACCTTTGACGGATCCTTGCCCGAAAACGAGCCGCCGCCGTGACGCGCCATGCCGCCGTAGGTATCCACGATGATCTTGCGGCCGGTCAGCCCGGTATCGCCCAGCGGGCCGCCAACGACAAACCGGCCGGTGGGGTTGATGAAGAACTTCGTATTCCGGTGGATCCAGTCCGCCGGCAACACACTGGTGATGATTTCCTCGCGCACCGCGGCGCGCAGGTCCTGCTGCGATATCTCGGGCGCGTGCTGCGTGGACAGCACAACAGCATCAATCTGCGTCGGCCGGCCCTTCTCGTAACGCAACGTCACCTGGCTTTTTGCGTCCGGGCGCAGCCAATTCAGCGTTCCGCTCTTGCGCACCTCGGATTGCCGGCGCACGAGGCGGTGGGCCAGCGCGATGGGCGCCGGCATCAGTTCTTCGGTCTCATTGCAGGCGTAGCCGAACATCATGCCCTGATCGCCGGCGCCCTGATCCTTGTGGTCGCCCTCGTTCACGCCCATGGCGATGTCCGGAGACTGCTTTCCGAGGGACACCAGCACGCCGCAGGCGTCGTCGAATCCCATGTCGGACGAGGTATAACCGATGTCGTGGATGGTCTTGCGCACCAGGCCCTGAATGTCCACGTAGGCTTCCGTGGTCACTTCACCGGCAACCACGGCGAGGCCGGTCGTGACCATCGCCTCGCAGGCGACGCGGGCCAGGGGGTCCTGTTCCAGCATCGCGTCAAGAATGGCATCGGCAATCTGATCGCAGATCTTGTCCGGATGCCCCTCGGACACAGATTCGGAGGTGAAAAGATAGCTGTCGCTCATGTTGCGTTTCCGGGCGGAATGGAGAAATGGCCGCATTCTAGCAGGTTGATGCAAAAGTCCGTCCGTGGACTTTTGCATCGCGCTTCGGCCAAAGCGCAGCTTCGGCCTCGCTCCGTTTATCAAGCACGCAAGTGCTTGATAAACGATGCGTCCCATCCCTGGGGCGCAGCAGGATGATACAAAACCGAGTTTTGCATCATCCTGCTATCCAAAATGCCGCCGGGATTGACTGGATCGCTCCGGTCGCGCACTCTTGGGGGACAGAGTCCCGCCAATGACCCGCCTGCGCCTTCCCCCGACCGATCCGCTGGAGATCACGCGCCAGCTTTACCGGCAGGCGGTTGCGCTGCGATCCCCGGCGGAACTGGAATCGCTCATCGCCTTCTTCGCGCGGTTCCGGCGCTTCTCGATATTCAACACCGCATTGATCCACGTACAGCGTCCGGCTGCGCGGCTGCTGGCATCGGCAGCGCAATGGGCGCGGCTGGATCATGAGGTCAACGACGGCGCGCCGCCCGTGATCGTGCTGGCGCCATTCGGCCCGGTGCAGTTCCTGTTCGACGAATCTGACACGACGGGCCGCGCCCTTGCGGACGTTGAACGCGCGACACTGCTCGCCCCCGGCCCCGCGCCCCATGCAAACTGGGAACAGACCGTGGAAGGGGCAAAGGTTCTTGGCGTCATGGTCGAGGCCGGTCAGGTGGCACCGAACGCGCCCTGGCGGCTGGAACAGCACCGGGATCGCGGCCAGGCGCGCGGCGAGGGGAAATACATCAGTTGGGAACTGGCCGTGGATGGCAGCCTGGGGGCCGATCAACGCTTTGTGCGCCTCGCCCATGAGCTGGGACACATTTACTGCGGCCACCTCGGCGGGCATCCAAACGGGGCATGGCGTTCCCGCCGGGATGTGTCCGGCCCGGAACGCGAGGCCGAGGCGGAACTCGTGTGCCACCTGGTCTGCGCCCGGGCGGCGCGCGCCGCACCAACTGCGCCTGAATTGCGGGTCTTCATGGAAACGAACGGCGTTGCGACGCTGGATCTGGGCGCAGTGATCAGCGCCGCGGATCTGGTGGAGTCCCGCAGCGCCACCAGGAAATCAGGGGTTCGCCCCCAGAAACCCTCCGACCCGTTGCCCGGCCAGATGGCGATGTTTAATTAGGAAGCAGCTACAAGCTACAAGTAAATGGACCGCTGCGTTTTTGTTGGATTCCTTGTAGCTTATCGCTTGTAGCTGCTTTTAACTTGTCGCTTGTTGCTATCTTTTCATCTCGAAGATAGCCATGATTGCCGGCAGTACCACGAGAGACGAAACCAGCGCAAAAACCAGGGCCAGCGCGATCAGGATCCCCATGCCGGCCATGCCGGGATGCGTCGCAAAACCAAGCGTGCCGAAGGAAGCAATCGTCGTCAGCCCGCTCAGCAGCACCGCGCGCGGCGTGCTGGTACCGAGCAGTTGCGCCATGTCCGCCGTGGACTGGCGCCGGATGACCAGATACACACCGTAGGCGTTGCTGAGACCGATCATCAGCGGCAGGGCGATGATGTTGGCGAAGTTCAACGGCGCATCGAACAGCACGGACGTGGCGACCGTGAACAGCAGCGCGAGCAGCAGCGGTACCGCCGCGAGCAACGCCCCGGCCGCGGAGCGCAGCACGATGACATTCATCAGCATTCCGAGCACGAGGGCAATCGCGGTGGCCTGAATGCAGGACCGGATGACGGCGTCTCCTGCCTCGAGCAGTTCCACGGGGGAATCGGTCGCGTCGGGGGCCACGGACTGCACGGCACGGACGAATTCCGCCAGCGCTGCATTGTCATTGAGATCCGCGCGCGGAAACACCTCTACCCGCGCGCGTCCATCGGCGGAAACGTAGCGTGTGCGCAGATCCACGGGCAGGTCTTCCAGCGACACCGGTCCGGCTTCCAGCGCCTGTTCCAGCCGGGTCAGCGTTTCCGGCAGATCGCCGAGCAGATTTCGCCGCAGCGATGGAATCACCTTGTCCGGCCAGCCGCCGACAGATTGCAGCGCCGACAGCGCCCGATCCAGGCGCGCCATGCTCGCCACAACCGCAGGCTCCCGTGTTGCCGACTGCGCCTCGGCCAGTCGCTGGTGAAACGCCTCAATGCCCGCGGCCTCTTCCGCAATCGCGGCCGGCGCCGCGGTATCTGTTGCCGGCAACACCCCGGTCAGTGCCAGCCGCATGCCGTCGATGATCTCCAGTTTCAATTCCTGATCCCCGGGTACGTAGCTCGCCAGCGTCAGCGCCTTGTCCACGGCGTCGAGTTCTTCAAGCCGCGCGGCCAGCGCCCGCGCCCGGTTCAGGTCCGGCGCGAGCACATGTATCACGTACGGCGAAGTGTCCGGGTCGGCGGCGAGATCGCGGAACGCGGCGACCGCGTCCGTGGTCGGATCCTTGAGGTTCAGGGGGTTGAAATCGAACCTGGCCAGCGGGGCGA
>JACORW010000065.1 GCA_016179185.1 Gammaproteobacteria bacterium
AGCTGATTGCCGTACCGCCTCTCGACTATTCGCCGGGTCACCGTTATGCCTGGGTGGCATCGGCGCTGGGACCCCTGTGCCGGCGACGCGGCATCGGCGCGCTGGCGTGGTTGTCAAACCCGATGGTCCTGCCCTGGCATCCGAGAACAATGGCCGTTATTCATGATGTCAACGAATGGAAGAACAAGGACAAGGGCTGGCTCAGGACGCGGCTGAGGTCGGTTGCCTACCTGGATGCGTCCCTCAGATTCGCCGGCACTGTCGTGGCGGTCAGCCGGGCGACCGAGGAAGATATCCGGCGGTTCAGGCCGAACGTCGCGGGCACAATCGATTTGCATACGGTTGTCAATGGCTCGAATTCGGGTCTCGTCGACGAACCTTCCATGGATGTGCCGGCGCCGAACGCACCCTTTCTTCTCTCGGTCGGCCGCATTGACCCCAGGGGCAAAAAACTGCCGGAAGCGGTCGCTTTTGTCGAACGGCTTCGACATCTGACGGGGGAACCCTGGGAGCTGCAAATCGTCGGCGGTATGAATGAATCTTCCGCGGAGGGCGGCCGGGCTTTCCTGGCGGACGTGAAGGCGCTTGCCTGGGTGCACTACCACGGTCACGTGAGCAACCGCGAACTGGCCGAATGGTATCGCCGCGCCCGGGCGGTCATCTTTCTGGCTGAACATGAGGGCTTTGGCCTGCCTGTCGTGGAAGCGGTGAGTTTTTCCCGATACGCGGTGATCAGCAGGCGCAATACCGCCGGCCTGGAAGCGGGGGGGGCGGGTGTCATCGCCATCGATACGGACGACCTCGAATCGGGTGCGCGAACGCTGCTGGCGGCCCTGGGTGCCTCCCCGGTACCGGTGCAGGGTGAGGCCCTGCCCACCTGGAAGGACGCGGCCGAGCACTATGCTGATCTGCTCGAACGATTGGCCGGAACCTCCCCGTGAGGATGGTATGGACGTGTAATCGCGCGTGTTATTATCCCGCGCACCAAAATAAATGAGCCGCATAAATGCGTCATCCTGCAATTTGGGGGTCCTTCAGAACTCTCAAAAAGCTTCAGTCCCTCGCCCCGCCGATGGAACATGCTGACAGGCGAAACGGGGCGCCGCTGTCTTTTCCCCAAGAGCGTCTCTGGGCGCTTTCCCGGCTGAACCCGGGTGGCGACGAATTCAACGTTCCGTATGCATTCCGTGTTCTCGGTGAGCTGGATGTCGGCGCCCTCTCGGCAGCTCTGTCCGAGGTCATCAGGCGCCATGAGATCCTGAGAACGGTTTTCGAACAGAAGAATGGCCAGGCTGTGCAGGCGGTTCGACCCGCCGGGCGCATTTCGGTCCCTGTCGTAGACCTGACGGACTACGGCGAGGACGGTCGAGAGCTCAAGGCGGCGAGCCTCATGAACGAGCATGCCAGACGACCATTCGATTTGTCCGAGGGACCGTTGGTGCGCACCGAGCTGCTGAAGCTGTCCGCGGAAGAACACATTTTTCTGATTACGTTCCACCATATTATTTACGACGCCTGGTCTGACGGTCTCTTTTTCAGGGAGCTCGATGAACTGTACGGCGGGGGGCTGGCAGGCAGGCCGTCGGCGCTGGAAGAACTCACGCATCAATACGCCGACTACGCAGCCTGGCAGCGTGAGTGGATCAAGTCGGAATGTCTCGATGAACTTCGGGCGTACTGGCGCAGACAGCTCGACGGAATCAGTTCACAGAATCTGCCTACCGACTACCCGAGGCCCGTAAAACCGAGCGGCGTGTTGAGACGCAAGGTTCGCGTTATTGACGATCGGCTGAGGGACGAACTCAGGCACCTTGCCAATGACGAAGGGATGACGGATTTCATTGTGCTGCTGGCTGCATTCAACGTGCTGCTGCATACCTATCTAGCGCGGGACGATGTGTATGTTTGCATTCCCATCGCGAACCGGGGTCGCAGTGAAGTACAGAAGATGATCGGGTACTTCGTGAATTTCGTTATCTACAGAACATCAACGTCGGGGGACATTACGTTCCGGGAGCTGATGGCGCGTGTCTGTACGGTGAGCTCCGGCGCCTATGGACATCAGGAATTGCCAATTCAGGAACTGATCAACCGTCTTGACCTGCTGAACCTGCCGCTGTCCCAGGTCATTTTTTCGGTGCAAAACGTTGTGCGGCGCACGCCGTCGCTGGGCGGACTCCGTGTGACGCCAATGGAGGAGCAGCGACGCGTGGACTTCGATGTGTTTCTCGAAATAGAACATATCGAAGAGGGTCTGACGATCAATCTTCGCTACCGCGCGGATCTGTTTGCCGAGGAGACGATGGAACACCTCGTGGAAGATTACGAGCGTATCCTCAAAGCGATCGCGGCTGATGCAGACCACCCAGTGGGCGCACTGCTCGAACTCGAACCGGAGCAGCGCGAGGCCTGGCGCAGCCGGCGCGAGCTGCTGGAGATGCGAGAAGCGCAGAGACTGGCTGCCACAAATGATCATGTGCCTCCCCGAGACGAGCTGGAACGCCAGCTCGTGACGATATGGCGGGATCTTCTCGAACGTGAAGCCGTCGGCGTGACCGACAACTTTTTTGTGTTGGGCGGGAAATCGTTGAACGCCATTCAGATGATCTTGGAGATCGAAAAGAAAACGGGTAAGGAACTGCCGGTATCCATTCTGGCCGAGGCCCAAACCATCGAGCAAATCGCTGCGCTCATGCGCAACGACAGCATCAGGCCGTCATCTGCCTCCGTGGTGGCCCTGCAAGCCCGCGGGTCGAACCCCCCGCTGTTTGTATTACAACCCGCGGCGAGCACGCCTCTGCATTTCGCAAACCTGGCCCGATACATGGCGCCTGACCAGCCGGTTTATGGTTTCGAGCAGCGAGGCATGGATGGTATCGAGGGGCCCCATCAGTCCGTCGAGGAGATGGCCCGGTTCCATGTGCGGGAAATGAAAATGATCGCGCCGAAGGGGCCGTACCTGCTGCTGGGAAGATGCATGGGTGGAATCGTTGCGTACGAGATGGCGCTGCAACTGCAGGCGGAAGGCGAAGAGGTCGCGTTTCTCGGGATCCTCGATACCCAGAGCCCTCCCCGTCTGGAGCCTCGAGACGCGCGCTACTACGTGACCGAGGCCGTCAAGCGCGTCATCCACTACACCCGTCAGGGAGAACTCCTCAATGCGACTGTCGGAAGGTACCTGCAGAAATCTCGCCGGCGCCGGTCGGACAGCGAGAGCGAGAAAATCCTTCAAAAGGTCATGGATACCCATGAGCGTGCGCGTAAGCGCTACATCCCGGCGAAGCTTTTCGAAGGCACGTTGCTGGTATTCAAGAACAAGAAAGGCAGTCTGGATGCCCAGCAGCAATGGTCGAGACTGGCCACAGGGGGTCTCGAATATCTGGAGTCGAACGGCGATCACAAGACGATGCTGGAGGAGCCCTACATCCACGAGTTTGTCAAGAAGCTGACGGCCGCCATTGATGTCTGCCTCGGCAGAGGCGTTGGCGACGATTCGAAAAGGAAAGCGGCCTGAAGAGGGGCCGGCGGTGCCGGTATCCGCCCCGTACGACGTTTACGGCAGATATCCGATGAAGTTGGTCATCGCAGCAGTACCCAGACTGCTTGGCCGCGACGGCGCGTTCTGGTTTACGGTTTCGGTGATTGCCAGCCTGGTGCTGGCGCTGGCCGACTACGCCGTCGCGATCTTCATCGAAGCGTTGCTCAAGGCGATCGACCTTGCTCCGCCGGGCGCGCGGGTCGCCGGCTGGCTCGACGACTGGAACCCCGGCGCCGTGGAGCTGCTGGGTCTGCTGGCGCTCGTCGGGGTGTTGCGCGGTCTCAGTCAGTTCGGACAGTTCCAGGGCAACGATCTCGTGCATGAGGTGGTCAACTCGCGCCTTCGATTGTTGTCTGCTTATGATGTGCTCAAGAACCCTGCCGGGAAGTTCGTCTCGGCAGCGGACACGAACCTCAAGGTCGGCGAGATCTTTCCCAAGGTCGGCCTGTTCATGTTCTACAGCGTTACCGTGGTGGCCATGGGGATTCAGTGCGTGGTGTACCTGGCTGCGATGCTCTATACCGCCTGGCAGGAGGCGATCATCGGGATCGTGGGAGCCGGCGTGATCGGTTTGATCGTACTGCGAATCAACCGCAGCGTTCGTCATGCAGCCTCGGGCATTCCCGAGGAACAGAAGGGGCTTGTTACCGGAATTCAACGGACGGCCGACAATTGGATGCTGGTGCGCGCATTTCGTACCGCCGGTCGGGAGCATGATGCCCTGGTCAGGCGCAGCCTCAACTACTATCGGCAATTCGTGCGCGCGAAGACTCTCGGCAACGTCGGCGCAGTGGTGCCGATTGTCATGAGCGTCTTTCTGCTGGTAGCGATCATTTTCGGCAGCATGGAATGGTTCGGAACGCCCGGTCTCAGCCTGGTCGCGCTGGTTTATCTGTTCGCGAGATTTTCCATGACGGCAGGACGCGTTGCCAAGGGCTTTGGTCTGGTCAGCTCGATGTCCGCTCACTTCAGGTTGGCAGCGGAATACGTCGCTCGATTCGACCGAGACGAAATCGACAAGGCTGCGACACCGCTCAGGGGTATCAGTGCGCTCGGTAGCGGGACGTCCTCTGCCGGACCGCCGTCGTTGCCTCGCGACCGGCAGATCAGTGAAGAAGGACCGCCTGAGATTGTCGTTGACAATGCGGCGTTCTCCCATGCGGCAACAGGCCCTCTCATACTCGATGGGGCTAGCCTTTACGCGAACCCCGGAGAGCAGGTCGGTATCGTCGGCAGCAGCGGCTCCGGGAAGTCGACCCTCCTGGGCCTCATGTTCGGTGTGTTCCGTCCTGACAAGGGTTCGGTACGCATCGCCGGGTGGGAACCCGATGCGTACTTCCGGGAATATCCCGAACGCCTAGGATACGTCGGCGCGGATCCCTTTCTCGTGGAGGGAACCATCAAGGACAATCTTGATTACGGCAGCCATGTAGAGCACACGAGCGAGGAGTATCGCGAGGTTCTCCGGAGCGTGCATCTGCTTGACGACGTCGATGCGCTGCAGGACGGACTCGACTATCGCATCGAAGAAAGCGGAGAGGGGCTGTCGGCGGGACAGAAGCAGCGTCTGTCACTCGCGCGCTCGCTTCTGAGGAAGCCGAAGGTGATGATTCTCGATGAGGTTGCGTCGAACCTGGACAGCGCCATGGAGAACGAGATTGCCCTGCTGCTCGAGCAGCTCAAGGGGCGGTGCACGGTCGTGATCGTGTCGCACAGGTCTGGAATCCTCAGGTTCGCTGACCGGGTTTACGAGCTCACGGCGGCAAGAAAGCTGCGGCAGATCGAGACTGATCTGGCGCATGCCTGATTCGAAAGGGAGTATCGCCGGCTGATGTCGGGCGGACGATTTCTGAGAATAGCGGGGATCAGGGGAATACCTGCGACCCACGGGGGATTCGAAACCTTCTGCGAAAGGCTGGCGCTCGGCCTCACCCGCAGGGGATGGCAGATTTGCGTTTACTGCCAGGCAAGGGGAGAGGGCGAGGACCGGGTGGACATCTGGCGGGGCATCCAGCGTGTTCACGTGCCGGTGAACGTGGCGGGGCCGCTCGGCACCATCGTGTTCGACTGGAAGTGCATTCGTCACGCCCTGAAGGCGGGTAAAGCGCCGTTGCTCATCCTGGGTTACAACACCGCTATCTTCAGCCTGTTGCTGCGAATGAAGGGCATACCCGTCATCTTCAATATGGACGGTGTCGAATGGGCACGTGCCAAATGGGCCTGGCATGCAAAAGTCTGGCTGTTCGTCAATGATCTGGCCGCGTCTTTCATCGGCAATGCGCTCATCGCCGATCACCCCCTCATTGCCGACATGCTGAACAGAAGGGCGTTGCAGGGCAAGGTTGTCACGATTCCCTATGGCGCGCCCCGGGTCGAGAGTCCGGACCCCGAGCTGCTTCGGGAGTTCGATCTCGAACGAGACGGGTACTGCCTTCTGATCGGGCGGGCTGAACCGGAGAACAGCATCCTCGAGATCGTATCCGCCTATTCCTCGAGATCTCGCCCCGTCCCGCTGGTCGTAGTCGGCAACTACAACCCGGCAGCAAGCGATTATCATCGGAGGGTCAGGCGCGCAGCCGGCCATCAGGTGAGATTTGTCGGCGCCATCTTCGAGAAGTCGATTGTTGAAACGCTGAGGTCCGGCGCGAGGCTGTACGTCCATGGCCATCAGGTCGGCGGCACCAACCCCTCGCTGGTCGAGGCGATTGCCGCTGGCAACGCGGTGCTGGCTCACGACAACCGGTTCAATCGCTGGTGCGCAGGGGAGGAAGCCGCCTATTTCGACAGTGAAGAATCCTGCGCGCGGATGTTCGATGAGCTGCTGGAGGATTCGGACAGGCTCGAGCGGATGCGTGCGGCGAGCAGGCGGCGTCATCTGGAGTCCTTTGATGACCGGCAGGAGCTCGATGCCTACGAAGCCTGTCTCGCCCGATGGGTCGAGGACCGTTAAATGACCGATGGACCTGCCGAGCTGGTCTTTGTCGTGGGCGCCTCGCGCAGCGGTACGACCCTGCTCGCGCGGGTACTGGGCCTGCATCGCAGACTCCACGCGCTTGAAGAGACGTATTTTCTCGGTGTAGAGACGACCCTGTCGCCTTCTGAGGATCCCCCGTCATCGACATATGCCCGCCGCGCCCTCGCGGAACTCATCGCGCGGCGTGACACCGGTCCCTTCGGTGGCGACGCTGGCGATGAGGACTATCGACAGGCAGAGAAGCTCCTCGGAGATCGCACCCCGGACCATGCGGGACTCTTCGGCCTGTTCGCGCGATTCGTGGCTCAGAGCCACGGCAAGGAGATTGCCGTGGAACAGACACCGCGAAACACCTTCTACGCCGAGAAGCTGCTCCAGCGCTATCCTCGCAGCCGCGGGGTCGAGACCGTCAGGGATCCGAGGGCGGTGCTGTACTCGCAGCGCAGGCGCTGGCGGGTGAGATTCTCCGGGCATCGTCCGGTACCGCTCATGCATACTTTCCGGGTAATCGTGAACTATCACGCAGTCACGATGTCCCTGCTGTGGAAAAGGGCGGCTGACGCGGGCATGAAGCTGCAGTCACATCCTCGCTTCTGCTCGATCAGGTACAAGCGGTTGGTCAGCGAACCTGAGTCGGTACTGCGTGATCTGTGCCGGTTCCTCGGCTTCGAATTCGAGCCGGCCGTGCTGCAGGCGCCTTATACGATCTGTTCTACGCATGCTCAATCCGGGTCGACTGCTGGTGCAACTGCGTTCCGTCCTTCGACTGTAAAGCCGCGATGAGCGAGAGAGCCCTCTCGGGAAACACCTCCAACATCTCGCGCTGGACCTTCTATATGCTGCTCTTCCTCGCGGCTTTCATGCCATTCGAGGACTTTCTGCTGAAGTTTTTGCCGGGTCCCGATGAGCTGTATTTCGCATCCCGGTTCATCAGTGAACTCCTGATCCTGGTCTCGCTGGGATGGATGATCTATCACAAGATCAGCCAGGGTGAACCCTTCTTCCAGACCCCCGTTGATGCGCCCATGCTGGTTCTGATCGCTGCGGCCGTCATCTCGATGATTCTGAATCTGGTTGAGCCGATCCCGGACCTGATCGCGGGGATTGTGAACATCCGCCCGGTGTTCCGGTACGTGCTGCTGTTCTACGTGATCGTCAACACGCCGCTTTCGGCAAGACAGGTCAACATGATCATAACGGCTATCGTCTTCGCCGCCTTTTTCTCGGCGATGATCGGCCTTGCACAGTTCGCGGCAGGCGGGGCGCTCGACCCAATACTCATGCCGCGTGAAGCGGACGTGGAGGTTGGCGGTGAACAGCGATACTCTGCCATCGTCGTGGGTACGCGGGAGATTGGCGCCATCCATGGGCCGGCTTCGGACACCATTTTCTATGCTGTGTCGATGAACCTCTTTTTCCTGGTCTGCCTGGCCAAGGTTCGCTCCGGCGTGTTTGCCTTCAGGTACAGTCAGGAGCGATTAGACGTCGGTGACGAACGGCGCAGCATCGTTACCAAGAATGATCTGCTGGTCGCTGCCGTCCTGCCACTGATCATCCTGGCCGACCTGCTGACTTACGTCCGGGCAAGCCTGTTCGTAATCCTGGTGGTGTTGGCCATGGAGGCTTTCTACTGGCTGGGGCGCAGGATCGCGCTGTTCCTCGGGGCGGGCGTGCTGATGCTCCTCATGCTGACACTCGTGCTGTTCCCGCCCACTTGGACAGGGGGTGGCGCCACGCAACGTGAGATCAGTCCCATCGAGGACTTCACGTCGATATTCACCGTCGACTACGTCATCAACAGTCTGGAGAACCAGCGCCTGCACCATGTGGTGGGCGTGATGCCGACGGTCCTGCTCAACAATCCGATTTTCGGTTATGGACCCAATGAGGAACACGTCGTGGAGATGATCTATGAGGCGAGACCGTCTTTCACCTACAGGGCGATCAACGAAAAGGAATTCAAGGATGTATATTGGGTCTCGTTTTTGGCCAGGTTCGGGCTGGTGGGATTGCTGGCCATGATTGCCATTTTCTACGTTCTGTTCCGGTCGGCTCGCATGGTGTACGAAACGACGCGTATCCTTGCCCTTCGGGAATTGTCCCTGATGGTCATGTATATGGTGATCGTCGCGGCCATCATGATGATGCTCAACCGGTGCTATGAACTCCGCGTGTTCGGCTTTTATTTCTGGTTTCTTCCCGGTCTGATGTTCAGCCTCATCAACCACTACGGCATCGCAAGATCTCCACGGCGGTTGCACGCGCCGCATGCAGTGCAGGCGACCGCCGCGCCATGAGGATGAGCATTCTGGTACTCTATATCGCAGCCATCAATGATTTCTCTAGGAGCCGTAAAGCGATGAATGTTTCCAGATTCTTGTTTCCGCTTGGCTTCATATGCCTTGTTTCGTTCAATGTAGATTGCGCGCAATTCGACTTGCCCGGATTCCAAAGGGAGTCCAGGCGTCCGCCCATGGATACAAGACGTCCGGCCTCTGGCAGCAGCTCCAGTACCGGGGAAGTCACGGCGAGAATCGGCGGTTTCAGCCGGGAACTGCCGGATGATCACCTGTGCTTCAACGTCAACACCTTGCTGGCGCACAACTGGTCTGATCCTCGGCTGGTCGAGAAGGCAAGTCGACTGAACCCGGATGTGCTGAGAATCCCGGGAGGCACCGAAGCGAACTACTGGGACTGGCGGCGCGGCGGTCTTGTCGACCTTAAAGGAATGAAGGATACGCCGGGGCAGTTTCGTCCGGAACATGTCACCGCGTACGATGAGGGCAAGGTAGAGACGTATCGCGGCCTTTTCGAAGCAACCGGGGCACGCGCCATGATCGTGCTCAACATGCTCACGTCGGATCTGGACTCTCAGCTCGAATATATCCGTCAAGCGCTGGACGCGGGGCTGCCGGTACAGTACGTGGAACTCGGCAATGAGCTGTACGCAAGCCGTCCTAATTACGTGGATGTCTACCCGACGCCGGAATCCTATGCCGAGACGGCGGCACGCTGGGCACGGGCAATCCGGGAGGCCTTTCCGGGGCTGGAAGTGGCGATCATCGGCGCGAATCCGAGAGTCGCCTTGCAAAAAAGCGATCGGCGCGTCTTGATCTGGAACGATATCGGCATCGAGAAGGCGCTCTCCACCGCCGATGCGCTGACCTTCCACGACTACCAGCCGCTGAGGCTGAGGAGCCGTGAGTTTCCGCCGGAGGAGGTAGAGCGTGCTCTCGCCGGCGCACTCCGCCAGACGCGAGACATGGTCGGCGCCGATTTGACGCGCCGTATGCCCGCCTCGAGCGAGATCTGGGTGACCGAATTCAACATCCTGCCGGCAGCACCTCCGAGAGCCGACGCGAGTGCGCCTGGGACGAGAACACCAGGACCGTATCGTCAGCGTGGCGGAAGGGAGAGCCCCCGCTATGCAGCCGCGGAGAGAACGCCGCCGTCGGTGGCAGGTACCTGGCTGCACGGTCTGTATGTCGCGGCGATGGCGGCCACACTGATGGAACAGCCGTCCGTCACGATCACGTGCAATCATGTTCTGCTGGGCAACGCAGCTTTCGCCGCGATCTTCGCCGACGAGAAGATGATGCAAGCACCTGTCTTTACCGGCCTGGACCAGCGTTCCATAGGAAGCGTGAGACCCTTTACGCTTTCCGCTTCAGGTCTGACTCTGGCCCTTTATTCGAGATCCATACAGGACAAACAGAAAGCGACGCTGCTGGATTTTCCGGCTGCAGGGGACCGAAGCCCTGTCTACGGCTGGTTTTACGGAGAGCCCTCGGGGCAGTGGTCGGCGTTCGTGCTCAATCTGTCCGGCCGCAGTCTGACGTTTCAGGCCGATTTCCTGACCCGCTTCGGCTATGAACAGTTGTCCGCCGACCCGGGTCTCGTGGTGTTCCGAGATGACCAGTTGCAACCGGTTACAGGAGAAGGGGAGAAGAGCCTTTCCCTGCAACCCTACTCGGTTACCCGGATCTACTCGCGATAAATCCCCTTTGCCGTGACCAATGCGCCACTGCCGAACCTGATCATTGCCGGTGTCGTCAAGGCAGGCACGACATCGGTGTTTACCTATCTGTCAAAGCATCCCGATGTCTGTGCGTCCTCGCTCAAGGAGGCGCAGTACTTCACGGCTTATCGCTACGGAGAGCCACCTGGGCCGTTGGAGAACTACAGGAGCCTTTTTGCCCGCTGGCGCGGCGAGAAGTACGTGATGGAAGCGACGCCGGGTTACTTCGAGGGCGGCGCTCATGTCGCTCGGAAGATCCGGGAGGTCGTCGGCGACGATGTGCGCATCCTGATCATCCTGAGGGACCCGGTGGACAGGCTGCTCTCCTTTTTCAGATACAAGAAGTCGGTACTGCAGCTCGAACAGGATGTCACGCTCGATGAGTATCTGAGACGATGCCGCCGGCTGCCGGCGACTGAGGCGAGGCAGCGCAAGAATGATGTCCACTGGGGGATTGAGGGGGGCCTGTACGCGAACCATCTGCCGGGCTGGTTCGAGGAGTTCGGGGACTCGATGCGGGTCATGTTCTTCGACCAACTGAACCGTGATCGACTCGGCTTCATGAAGGAGCTCTGTGAGTGGCTGGACATCGATGCTGCCATATATGAACGGCTCAGCATGGACATCGAGAACAGGAGCCGGAACTACCGCAGCAAGACCCTCCAGAACGTCGCACTGCGAGTCAACGACCGGCTTGAGGCAGTGTTCCGCCGCTGGCCCGGTATAAAACGCCCGTTGCGTGATCTGTACTATCGGATCAACAGCAGCCGGTTCGGGGGCGACACCCCGAAGAGCACTCTCATCGAGTTGCGGGAGTTCTACGAACCCTACAATCGTGAGTTACGCGATATCCTCGACAGAAAGGGTTACCACGAGCTTCCGGACTGGCTGGGCGGCCCCCGGGGGAAAGACAGCTAGGGGACCCAGGCCCTGGGGTTGCGCCAGGGGCTGTTGCGCTCCCAGATCAGAAAGATCAGCAGGGCGACTAGAAGAAAGGTCGCCGCGGCACCCGCCAGGGACGCAACCTGGGGATCCGGCACCGATTTTTCCTCCGGCAGGTTCGGGTGGACGGCTAGCTGGACAGGCGGATAGATGGAGTAGATACCTTCCTGGTTGAGGCCCAACTTGGCAATCGTGGAGGCCAGGACTGATTCAGCGACCAGAAAATCGGCCTGGACTCGAGAAAACGTAATATTTTCCTGATCCAGCAGGGTCAGGCGCTGCTCCAGCAACGAAATCTGGTTTTCCATCTCGGCCGTCGAAGCCTCCAGCGCCTTGAAATCCGAATAGGTATTTGCCCATTCGACCATCTGCGGGTCAACGACCAGGGAATTCAGATGGACGAGTTCCTTTTCATCGACATTCCTGTCGAGCACAAACGCAGCGCGCTCCGACATCGCCTCGAGTATGGACTGCATTTCCCCCTTCTTGGCCAGCAGGTCGGGATGATTCTCCCCGACGGCAACATCCAGGGTCGCGAATTCGGAGAACACCTGGCCATACTGGTCGAACTGACTCTTGTAGGCGGGGTCGGACTGAAGCAGATAGGCATCGAACACTTCCGAAGCTGAAACGGTTTTGTGGCTGGAGATCTGATCGAGCTTCGCTTGCAGCCCTCTCATCTGCGCCACCTGTTCGGACAGGCTGGCACGCAGCTCCTCGATAGAGGATGCGAGCGTTTTAATCTGATCCTCGACGTGGTACGGAGATCGGGCCTTGAAGTCGGCGATCTTGAGCTGCGATTCGTTGAGAAATTCCTGATCGTTGTCGAGGTTGGTCATTGTCTCGGCCTTTCGGCGATCGATTTCCTCCTGGCGAAGCTGGTCGATCTTTGTGCGCAGGACGTTGTACAGAGCCATGGACTTCGCTTGCGCCTGCTCCGGGGTGTCCCCGTCGACTTCGAATTCTATGATGGCACGGTCGGGTTCGGCGACGATCTCGGGTTCTTCGAACTCTTCCGGTTCGATTCCAACGATTTTCGCTGCGGCCGCCAAAGTGTCCAGGCTCGTGGCGATGTATATGTAGTCGTCTCTCGGATCCTGATACTCAGCTTGACGCGACGCATCGGCGGACGCCGTCCCTATCTCCTGCAGATTGACGTTCACTGCGGGATCAGTGCCCAACACCATGAGTCCCCAGCTACTCGTGTAGGTCGCAGGCCAGAAAAGGATGAAGAGAATGACGAATAACCAGATGACGGCAGTCCCGATGATGCCCGCCCGAATGTAGGGCCTGAGGTCCGTCGTCTGCAGTTTGACGTCAGCTTCGCTGGAAGTTGCCATGCGTCCTGGTCAGTCCGGGTGAGCTATTTCCGGGCAGCCCGCCGGGGAAAACAGGGTGCAAACTACATTATCAATCGACGAAGTTTTGCCAGATTGTGACGGGCAGGAGAATGGACGCAGCCGTGATGAATATGTCACGCAGGCTGACGACGGCGGAATCATAGCAGATAATCCCGCCCCTCGGCATGAGTACGGGTTGAAGTGCTGGTGCGAAAGCAGTGTGTCCGGTGAAGATTGCCTTGCCGCATGGCGTGAGCCGTCACCCGTTCCGGGTTCGAACACCGCGTCAGTGGCCGTGACGTTGACGGGCGCGTACTCGAGGCTTTGTATGCTGATGCTGAAGTACCCCGGCCGACAAATTTTCTCCTCGACCAGCGTCTGCTCAAGCCTTTTCTCGAGACCGTGAACGTAAACGGGCTACAGGTAGGGGATATCGAGGAAGGAATTCATGTTCACCTGATAGTCCCCGGAGAACTGTTCGCTGCCAAGTCTGGACAGCGTGACGCGTAGCTTGTTGCCGGGAGACAGGGAAAAGTTCGACGCGCCGGCCGTCTCGACGGAGAAGTCGCATGAGCCCGCTGGTCTCTGATCGTCTCCCAGACCGTCGGAACCCATCAGCAACTCCTCGCAACCGCAAGGATCACGAGAATGGGGATGTCCTCAATCCAGCCATCGGTCACCTGTTGAATATCGAAGTGGGCCGGCAAAATGGCTTCCAGGTACTTCAACGCCTCCTCCCGCGGCCCGGCGGAGGTATCCGCGGCGGTTGGGTGGCCTTGGCGCGACTGCGTATGAAAGAACAGCCAGAACGGCGCGCTAGGTTTCGCCCAGGAAGCAATGCTTCGTACGTAAGCCTTCCCGTAGGTGCGCGGAATCCCGTGCAGACAGCCGCGGTCAATCAGGATGTCGAACTTCTCCGCGCGCGCCGGCAGGCACGTGGCGTCCAAACGTTCAAACCGAGGCTTCCCTGGAAGCTCCCCGAAACGTTTCCTTGCCCGTTCAACCGCGGCGTGCGACCAGTCGAACCCCAGGACCCGAAAACCCCGTTCCGAAAGCCAGGCGGCCATCTCCCCTTCGCCGCAACCAATGTCGAGCACCGAAGCGCCGGCGGGAAAGTGACCGGTAGCAATGGCCTCCTGAATCTCTTGCGGCAGCGCATGGGCCTTCCAGAGCGGCGAATAGTCGGGGCGCGACCAATTCCGTTCCCACGATCTCCGTCTCCGCCAATATCTGATCGGTTGGAGTAGTCGCCAATATCTGATCCGTTGGAGCAGTTTCTTCACACAGGCACCGGGTCGTTGTGTATTAAGGGATAGCAAAATCAATCCAGGTCGTGAGCGGATTATAATGCTGTGACGGAAGATTTTCGATTGGCGCGTGGCCGTGGCTGCGATGCTGATGCCATGGTGGCGTGTGCTCGTGCCGGAACGGTCGTGGTGGGGCTGCGGAAGCCGGGTGCGGGCGTGGCGTGGATGGGGTCAAGCGGGAAGCAAGCCGAGGGGAGTTCTCTTGCCCGGGCGCTCAGGCGATGTCGGGAACGGGATGGTAGGTCAGCGGGATGGTCGTGTTCGCCGGGCACGACGGGTCACGGGCGGGGTGTTCGGGATGGTTGGGCTTGGGGTTCCACAAGAGCAGGTGCTGGAGGACCTTGCGGATGACCGCAGGGTCGTCGATGACGGCGATAGTGCGCATCGTATTGCCACAGTTGGGGTATTGTCTCGGGCGAATCAGCTATTGGACGAGGAAGTCACGGCACTCGCCGGCATGCGCTATCCTCCGGGCGATGGTTGCACCGGCGCGCGCCATGGCAGCCGTCCGGGCTCGGTGCGCCTAGCTGGGCAGCGGGTGCCGATCCGGGTGCCGCGCGTGCGCGGCGCCCAGGGCGAGCTGTCGCTGCGCCGCTATGCGGCGCTGCAGGGGCCGGGCGAGGTGGATGAGTTGCTGATGCGCCGGGTGTTGTACGGGATCTCGTGCCGCAATTACGAAGCGGCGGCGCGGGCGATCTCGGGAGCGATCTTGGAGCGCAACCAGTCCGCCGCCGCGAACGGCAACGGCGCTCATGGACATCGGCCTGTCCGTGGCTTCCGGCATCTGCCGAAACTGCGCCGAGCACTGTTACGAAAACTGCAGATTGATTTGTCGAACAGAGAAACTCGACGTGCAGCATGAACCACAGGAACTGCGCCGCTTCAAATTCCAACTCTAAATGGACTCGACTCGATGTCCGGGCAGCCTGCCGGAGCAAAAGAGGGGACCATCGCAAACTACATTATCAATCGACGATGTTTTGCCAGATCGTGACGGGCAGAAGAATGGCCGCGGCCGTGATGAACAAGTCCCGCAGGCTGACGACGGGGGAGTCATAGCAGATAATCCCGTCCCTCGGCATCAGATACGGGTTGATGCCATGCTGCGAAAACGGTGTGTCCGGGGAAGATTGGCTTGCCGCATGGTATGAGCCATCGGATATCAAAGCGCTCTCCCTCATCAGCGAGTTCACGGATCGCTCAAGGGTGGTGATCTCCCCGGTGGATTCGTCGGTGTGCACATAAAGCACCTTCCTCGCGGCGTTGATGCCTGTACCCCCGGCGCACTGCGCCGCAATCGCGGCCTGAGTGAGTCGTGTGCCGTAGGCGAACAGGGTTTCGTTCACGACCCTGTCAGACGACTCCAGTGTAGACCGGCTTACAATGGGTTCGGTGACGTTGGACACGTAGGTGGCCACTTCCGACGGCGTAATCGGCGAAGGTCGCACAATCCGAGACTGGAAGGTACCGGAGTCGGGCACGATGATGACGTCGCCCGAGACCAGCAGAACGTCCGTCACTCGTTCTCCTCTGAACAGGCCGGAGAGATCCACCGTCAACTGCGTCCCCGATTCGCGAATGATCTGTATGGCACCGACATCGGCCCGCGGCGTTACACCCCCCGCGGCGAGCAACGCCGACGTGAGGTATCGGTCCGGCGGGTTGGCTCCGACGATCAGCTCCTTGGACGCGGACGCATCGGTGTTGTCGTTGATGACGATTCTGCCGGGTTCGAACACCGCGCCGGCCACCGTGACGTTGACGGGCGCATATTCGAGGCTCTGTACGCTGATCCTGAAGTTCCCCGGCCGAAAAATCTTCTCCTCGACCAGAGCCTGCTCGAGCCTTTTCTCGAGACCGGAGGTATCGACGCCGTGAACGTAAACGGGCGGCAGGTAGGGGATCTCGAGGGCGGAATTCATGTTCACCTGATAGTCCCCGGAGAACTGTTCCCTGCCGAGTCCGGACACCGTGACGCGCAGCTTGTCGCCGGGAGACAAGGAAAAATTCGACGCGCCGGGCGTCTCGACGGAGAAGTCGCCGTGGTCCGCAGCGTGTGCCGGCGACAGCAACGCAAGCAGGAGTGCCGGCAGCCGTATCGCAAACCTAAGCCCGTCGCCCATATTTCGCATCGCAGGAGTAATGTCTCTGGATTAATTCTGCAATCATAATCCATTTTACGTCAGGCGAACGCCCAATCTCGCACGACTCCCGTGCCGCGCTATTATTGAGCCTTGCGCAAATGATTGACCGTGAACTGTCTTTGTTTTCATTGATCCGACCCTGTGGGTTTTGCACTGGAGCGGACGATGAACAGCGAGATGATACGCAAGATATTGGAGCAGCTGGCATGCGCACCGCCCATGCCGGGGCACGAGAAGTTGATCAGCCAGACTTGCTTACAGTCCTGCTTTCAGGCTCGCCTCCATAAACCCGTCCAGGTCGCCGTCCAGCACCTTCTGCGTGTCGGTGCGCTCGACGTTCGTGCGCAGGTCCTTGATGCGCGACTGATCCAATACATAGGAGCGGATCTGGCTGCCCCAGCCGATATCGGCCTTGGCATCCTCGAGCTTCTGCTTCTCGGCGTCGCGCTTCATCATCTCCAGCTCGTACAGCTTCGCGCGCAACTGCTTCATCGCTCGGTCCTTGTTCTTGTGCTGGGAGCGCTCGTTCTGGCACTGCACCACGGTGTTGGTCGGCAGGTGCGTGATGCGCACGGCGGAGTCGGTCTTGTTGACGTGCTGTCCGCCCGCGCCGCCGGCGCGGTAGGTGTCGATGCGGAGATCCGCGGGGTTGATATCGATCTGGATGTCGTCGTCCACCTCCGGCGATACGAACACCGACGCAAATGATGTGTGGCGACGGTTGCCGGAATCGAACGGCGACTTGCGCACCAGCCGGTGCACGCCGGTCTCGGTGCGCAACCAGCCGAACGCGTAGTCGCCCTCGTAGCGGATCGTGGCGCTCTTGATCCCTGCCACTTCCCCGGCGGAGGCCTCGATCAGTTCGGTCTTCAAACCGTGCTTCTCGCCCCAGCGCAGGTACATGCGCAGCAGCATCTCGGCCCAGTCCTGGGCCTCGGTGCCGCCCGATCCGGACTGGATGTCGACGAAGGCATTGTGGGAGTCCATCTCGTCGGGGAACATGCGCTGGAATTCGAGCGCGGCGAGCTGCTTTTCGAATCGATCCAGATCGCCGACCACGGCCTGGGCCGTGGCCGCGTCCTGTTCATCGCGGGCCAGTTGCAGCAGTTCGCCGGCCTCGGCGAGCCCGCTGTCCAGCGCCGTCAGCGTGCCGACGATGCGCTCCAGCGCGACGCGTTCCCTTCCCAGCGCCTGCGCCTGTTCCGGGCTGTCCCAGATGCGCGGGTTCTCAAGCTCGCGGATTACTTCCTCGAGGCGCTCGGCTTTGCAATCGTACTCAAAGATACCCCCTCAGGGCGTCTGTGCGCCCTCGCAGGTCTTTGATGCGGGCATTGATGGAGGTGAATTCGATCATTTGGGCTCGTCAGTGCAAAAGGCGCGTGATTGTACTACAGAGCCCGCGCAGGTGTGACCGCGTGCCTGTGTCAGACTTCAGCGCGAAACCCGGCCCTCTCAAGGTTTGCCCGGAATCTCTGACCGATATCGGTTCCGGGGATGAAGATCTGCCACATGCCGATAATGAAATCCGGCGAAAGGCGCCGGACATTTTGCGCCATTTCCATTGCCTCCGATTCCAGTCCCAGCTCAAATGCCGGCGTAATACCGATCACGTAGGCCGGCAGGAAATCCCTGTGCGTGCGGATGACCCGGCGGCAACACTCGAGGGACTCCCGCCAGTTGCCCAGTATCAGGAAGGCATTGGCCATGGCGCTGTCAATGGTCAGCACGGAGTTCGGATCGAGCCGCTTCCCCAGCCGGGCGTGCTGCAATGCAGACTCACCCTCGCCCATGGCGCTCAGACAGAAGCTCAGAAACATGTGCATGCGGGCGTCATTCGGCTCAAGGGCCAGTCCGCGCCGTATCTCGCGCATGCCCTCGGGCGCGTTCCTGCTCCAGACCAGTGCCCAACCCAGACTTCCATAGCCAAGGGCGCAATCCCGGTCCAGCGCAATGGCCTGGCGCGAAAGCTCCAGTGCGGGAGAAAGACTCGCCCCGGTCTGCGGCAACCAGCCGCTCAAATACTGGTAGACAATCGTCGTTGCAAGAAAGGCATGGGCTTCCGCGTAACCAGGGTCCGCTTTGACTGCCTGCCGGATCAGGTCCTGCGCCCGGGTCACGGCAGCACGGCCAAACTGGTAGAACTGGCTGCGGCCGCGCATCAACAAATCATGGGCCTCCAGATTCTCCGTCTCGCACCTGCGCACCAGTTCCTGTTCCCTGCCAATCAGTTTTACAGAAAGCGACGCGACTATCTGCGCGGTGATCTCATCCTGCACCCTGAAGATGTCCTGTGCCGGGCGGTCGAATCGTTCCGCCCAGACATGGTTGCCGGTCGCAGCCTCGATGAGCTGGGCGGTGATGCGAACCCGGTCCAGGGACCGGCGCACACTCCCCTCCAGCAGCCAGCGCACGCCGAGCTGCGCGCCGATCTGCTTCAGATCCCCGGCGGCGTTTTTGAAGGCAAACGAGGAATGCCTGGCGATGACAAACAGCCCCGAGATCTTCGCAAGGTCGGTGATGATGTCCTCGGTCAAACCATCGCTGAAATATTCCTCGCCCGGATCGGGGCTCATGTTGTCGAACGGCAGCACGGCGATGGACGGGCGATCCGGCAGAGGCAGGGTGCCCGGTACATGTGCCGGTTCTCCGGTCGCATGTGCGGCCACAGCGACGCTGAACACGCGCACGGGCTCGGAAATGTTCTTGAGCCGCCTTTCCCCCAGAGGCCGGAACTCGTGCGGCACCTTGTTGCGGACGCTGTCATAGACCGCCCCGGAAATGCAGATGCCGCCGGGTTGCGCCTGGGCCTCAAGGCGTGCGGCGATATTGACGTCATCGCCGAGGATGTCGTCGCCCCTGGCGATGATATCCCCCACGTTGATGCCGATACGGTAGGAAAACGAATCGTCGCGCGCGGCAGCGGCGTTCCAGGCCGCCAGCCGCTGCTGCATTTCGACGGCGCAATTGATGCAATCAACGACGCTTCCAAACTCCGTCACGACGCTGTCACCCGCGGTGTTCGCGATGCGGCCGTGAAATTCTGCGATGCAGGAATCAACGATCGTTCGGCACTCGGACAGCCGTTGCAATGTCCGCGACTCATCCCGGCCCATGTGTCTGCTGTAATCCTTCACGTCGGCGCACAGAACGGCCGCAAGCCTGCGGGTGTACTGCTCTGTCATGGCGGCTATACGCTGCGGGTTTCGCTTCCATTATGGCCGTTCCGGCCAGTGACCGAAATGGCTCCAGCCCGACACGGGGGCAAAAGACATGTACGCCCGGCAATATGCGTTGAATGGCAATTTCAGGATGTCGAACCGGTGCGCGTCCTGGTCGCACATCTCAACTGTTTCCCATTTCGGAACGGCTATTCAGCCGGCGCTGATTTGCTCGACCACCAGTTGCACGCTCTGGCGGCCGTTGTACTCGTTGACGTCCAGCCGATAGGCCAGATGCGCGCGGTCGCCGGCACCGAGATTCACATCGCCGGCCTGGTTGAAGGCGATGGCGTCCAGCGCGCGCCGGCCGGGTCCGGCAGCCAGCGACAGTTTCAGGTGATCATTCCCGACAACCCGGGCGGCGCTGACGGTGAACTCGCCGTCGAACAACGGCTCGGGAAATGACTGTCCCCAGGGGCCGGCATCGCGCAGCATCATTGCGGTCTCCAGGGTGAAATCGGCATCGGCAAGTTCTCCGTCGCTCCACAGCGCCTGCGTCGCCTCCGGCGCGGGCCAGTGCTCCGCCAGTTCCGCTTCCACGGCGCGCGCGAAATGATCGAGATTCGCTTCGGCCAGTGTGAGGCCGGCGGCCATGGCATGGCCGCCGAAGCGGGCGATCAAACCCGGATGGACGGCATTGACATTGGCGATGACATCGCGGATGTGGATACCGCTCACGGAACGCGCCGAGCCCTTGAGCATGCCGTCCGCGTCCCGGGCAAAGGCAATCACCGGCCGATGGACCCGCTCTTTTATTTGCGCGGCCAGCACACCGACGACGCCGGCGTGCCATTCGGCGCGGTAAATGCACAGCACCGGGGCGGCGCCTGCGGCGTCCACGGGACCGAGATCGTTCAGCGCCTGCTCCTGCATCTGCGCCTGGATCTGCCGGCGCTCACGGTTCAGCCGATCCAGCTCCACCGCCATTCGATGGGCGGCATTCCGATCATCGGTCAGAAGGCATTCGATGCCGAGACGCATGTCCGTGAGCCGGCCGGCCGCGTTGAGACGCGGTCCGGCGGCAAAGGCGAGGTCGTTCGAAACGGCGCGCACCGCGTCGCGGTTGGCGGCGGCCAGTAACGCCCGCACGCCGGGCTGGCCGCGCCCCGCGCGGATACGGGCGAGGCCTTGCGCAACGAATATGCGGTTGTTGTGGTCCAGTGATACCACGTCCGCCACGGTTCCCAACGCCACCAGGTCCAGCAGCGACGCCAGGTTGGGCTCCTCGATGCCCTGCCGGGCGAACCAGCCGCGCTCGCGCAGGCACTGGCGCAGCGCGGCGAGCACGTAGAACATCACGCCGACCCCGGCGACGGCCTTGCTCGGAAAGACATCGCCTGGCTGGTTGGGATTTACGATGATGCACATCCCGGGAAGCGATGCGCCCGGCAGATGATGATCGGTCACCAGCACCTTCATGCCGAGCGCCGCAGCGCGGGCGATACCTTCGTGGGCGGCGATGCCGTTGTCCACCGTGATCAACACCTGCGCGCCGGCCCGCGCGGCCGACTCCGCCAGCGGCGGCTGCAGGCCGTAGCCGTCGCGCATGCGGTCCGGAACCAGGTAATCCACGTGACGCGCGCCACAGGACCGCAACCCGCGGATCGCCAGCGCACAAGCCGTCGCGCCGTCGGCGTCGTAATCGGCGATGATCATGATGCGCTCGTTCGCGGCAATGGCATCGGCGAGCAGGACGGCAGCGGCACCCACGCCGGCAAGGGATGAATGAGAAAGAAGCGCGCCGAGGGAATGATCCAGTTCCGCCGTGCTCACGATATTGCGGTTCGCATAGACGCGGCGCAGCAGCAGCGGCAATGTCTGCGGCAGATGCGCGGCTGCACGTCCCGGTTCGCGCCGCCGAATGCTGCGTGGCGCGCTCACGATTCCGCGACCCCGGGCGCGAGCCGGGCCAGCGTGCTGCGCCGGCGCCAGAAACACATCAGATCGTGCCGCCGGATCTCCAGTTGCAGGCGGTCCGTGATCACCGTAGCAACGTGCACCGCGCCGGCCTGCAGGGCGCGCTTCAGCGGCATAAACCAGTTCTGTTCCAAGGCCGTCACCGCCTGCACCCAGCCTTCCACATCCTGGTAGGCGGCAGCCTGGCGGCAGCACTCGTCCACGACTAGGATGCGATCATCCGGCCCTGCCGAGTCAAGGCACCCGTCGAGTGCCTGGGGCACCGGCAGGCAGACGCTGCCCGCAAGCTCCGCAAGTCCGCGCAGAAACAGTTCGTCACCATGGATCCGGGTCCAGCGGCTGGAATCGGGCGCCGGCGTCGCACCGCACCCCCAGAACCAGAGACTGTTGATGGCCGGCAGGCCGCGCGCTTCGCGTCCGGCATTCACGGCGCTTTGATGCAATGTCATCTGGATTTCGTTCAGCAAACGGCGCCAGGTCGCCGCGCCGGGGCCCTCCGGCAGTGCGCCGGCGATGTCGCGCCCGGCAACCTGATCCAGTTCCGTCGTGCGCACATCCGGTTGCTCCGGCAGGCGCAGGTACCAACGCTCAGGGCACGGCACTTCGAGCGCAAAACCGGCAGATTCAATCAGCGGCTTTACTTCAGCGGCCAGCGCCAGTGCGTCACGCGTATCCAGTTGCGCGGCCGTGACTTCAAGCAGGATGACACTGCGCCGGTCGGCGCGCAGGTGCACGGGGTCGGCGCGCATCCACACGCCGCGGCCGACGCCGGCGGCGTCCAGGTGGTGCGTTACCGCGCCGACGGGCACATCGCGCCCGGGCTCCGGCGCGCAGCCGAACAGCCGCGCCAGGGTTGCGGAAAAAGATTCTTCCGGAGCCGCTGCACTCAGCCCGCGGCCCAGCAGCAGGTCCAGAGCCGGCACAGAAGGAATGAATTCGGCGCTGTAACGTGCCTTCGGACCGGTCAGACCGGGGATAAAAAGGGTGAGTTGCACGTGCCGCCGGGATCCTGATCCTGACCCGGCATCACTCTAACAGGTTGATGCAAAAGTCCATCCATGGACTTTTGCATCTCGCGTCAAGCAATGCACAGCTTCGGCCTCGCTCCGCAT
>JACORW010000066.1 GCA_016179185.1 Gammaproteobacteria bacterium
ATAATAAGAAGTATATGTTCAAGCGAGCTCTCACACTTCCGCCTCGGGGGAAGGAGACTTTCTTCCTTTGGGGGCCGCGTCAAACGGGCAAGACGACGCTGCTGAAAGCAGCCTACCCGGACGCATTCTGGATCGATCTACTCAAGGCCGAGGAATACCGCCGCTACCTGCAGAATCCGGAACTGCTGCGGGCTGAACTCGCGGCCCGGCCTCTTACCCGCCAGGTCGTGATCGATGAAGTCCAGAAGGTTCCCGGACTTCTCGATGAGGCGCATTGGCTGCACGAGAACCGTGATGTTCGTCTCGCCCTGTGCGGGTCAAGCGCCCGGAAGGTCAAGCGCGGGCAGGCAAACCTCCTGGGTGGTCGTGCTGTCCGCTATGAACTGCACGGTCTCACGGCGGGGGAAATCGGCGCGGATCTGGATCTCGCCCGTCTGTTGAACCACGGTTATTTGCCGCGGTTATACCTGTCTGATCGTCCGCACAGGCTCCTGAGCGCCTATGTCGCGGACTACCTCAAGGAAGAGGTGGCGGCGGAAGGACTGGTGCGTAACCTGCCGGTCTTCTCGGAATTCCTGAACACGGCCTCGCTGTCCGATACGGAACTGGTGAATTTCTCGATTATTGCGCGGGAGTGCGGCGTCTCGAGCCATACCATAAAGGGCTATTTTCAGATCCTGGAAGATACGCTTCTCGGCCGTTGGCTGCCGGCGTACACAAAGCGTCCCAAGCGCCGCGTGATCGGCGCGCCGAAGTTCTACTTCGCCGACGTCGGTGTCGTGAATCTTCTCGCGAGGCGCGGCGAGCTGGCGCCGGGTTCCGAGCTTTTTGGAAAGGCATTCGAGAATTGGGTCTTTCATGAGCTGTGCGCGTATAACGCCTACACCGGGAAATTTTCCAGGTTGAGTTACTGGCGTCTGGCAGGCGGGACGGAAGTGGATTTCATCGTCAACGACATGCACGCCGCGATTGAAGCGAAGTCGGCGGCCCGGATCACGAGTGATCACCTGCGGGGCCTGCGATCGCTGAAGCAGGATCAGCCGAAGATTGCGCAGCGGCTGCTGGTTTGCCTCGAACCCAGAAGCCGCCACACCGAGGACGGGATCCTTATCCTTTCCGTACCGGAGTTTTGCGAGCGCCTTTGGGGAGGCCGGATATTCTGAAGGATTAACTCAGCACCTTCCCCCGCCACTCCCGCGCCCGTTCCAGGGCTTCCGCCTCGTTGATGGTCAGCAGTTCGCGTTCGCGCAGCAACTGCCGGCCCGCGACCCAGACGTCAGTGACCTGGGAGCGATCGGCGGAATAGATAATCTGCGAAATGGGGTCGAAGACCGGCTGGGTTTCCGGCCGGTTCAGATCGATGGCGATCAGGTCGGCCTGCTTGTCCTTCACCAGCGAGCCGATTAACTGATCCATGCCCAGCGCGCGGGCGGCGTTCAGTGTCGCCAGCGTCAGTGCCTGGGCCGCGGGCAGCGCGCGCGGATCGCCGGCCATGCCCTTGGCCAGCAGTGCGGCGCTGCGCATCTCGTCGATCATGTCGAGGTCGTTGTTGCTGGCGGCCCCGTCGGTGCCGAGGGCCACGTTGACGCCGGCACCGAGCAGGTCCGTCACCGGGCAGAATCCGCTGGCGAGCTTCAGGTTCGACTGCGGGCAGTGGGTCACGTGCACGCCGTGTTTCGCCACCAGCTCGATGTCCGGCCATTCGAGCCGGGTCATGTGCACGGCAATGAGTTGTGGCCCAAGCAGCCCGAGTTCTGCCAGCCGTTCCAGCGGCCGCTTGCCGTGCAGATCCATGCTTTGCGCGATCTCTTCCTCGGATTCATGCACGTGCATGTGGATTGGGATGCCGAGTTCCTGCGCCAGCGCGTTGATCTTCGTCAGCGGCGCATTCGAGACCGTGTACGGCGAGTGTGGCGCAAACGCGGTGCGGATCAGTGGGTGGTTCTTGTAGCGGTCGTGGAGCGCGAGCCCCCTGGCGAAATAGTCATCGGCGTCGCGGGCCCAGGCCGTGGGGAAATCAATGAACACGAGACCGAGCAGTGCACGCATGCCTGCCTCAACGGCGGCCTCTGCAGTCTGCTCCGGGAAAAAGTACATGTCGTTGAAGCACGTTGTGCCGCCGCGGATCATCTCGGCGAAGGCCAGCCGGGAACCGTCGCTGACGAACTGCGGCGAGGCAAGGCGCTGCTCCGCGGGCCAGATGTGCTGGTTCAGCCAGTCCATCAGCGGCAGATCGTCGGCCAGCCCGCGGAACAGCGACATCGCCGCGTGCGTGTGCGCATTGACGAAGCCCGGCAGCAACGCGTGGCCGTCGAGCTCATGCACGTTCAGTGGGCGGTAGCGCACGCGCGCCTGTTCGGCGGGCAACACGTCCACGATGCGCCCCCCATCCACGGCCACGGCATGGTCCGGCAGTACGGCGCCCTGGGGTTCCACCGGGATCACCCAACGCGCGCAAATAAGGGTGTCGACATTCATACTCTGACGTGCCGGCGGTTGCGCCGGCAGGCTAGGATAGCAGGATGATGCAAAACGAGTTTCGCAATCACGCCGCTGTCACAGCCCTGATCCGCGGAGGCGAACCTGGCGACAGCGTCCGCCCATTGCGCTGGCGCGCCGATGCGCTGGAATTGCTGGATCAGCGCCTGCTGCCGGCGGAGGTGCGCTGGATATCCCTGACGACCGCGGGACAGGTCGCGCAGGCCATCCGTGACATGGCGGTGCGCGGGGCACCGGCCATCGGTATCGCTGCTGCCTACGGCGTCGTGCTGGCAGCGCGGCAGGCCTGGGGCGAAGCAGGGAAAGACTGGCGGCGTGCCATTGAGCCCGAATTGACCCGGCTATGCGCAGCCCGGCCCACCGCGGCCAATCTTCACTGGGCAGTGCAACGCATGCAGCAGCAGTTCGGCACGATGGACGGCGATCCCGTGGCAGCGCTGTCGGCATCGGCCACGCAGATTCATGCCGAGGACATCGCCGCCAACCGGCGCATGGGGGAACTGGGTGCAGCGCTTTTGGACGGCAGTGATGTGCTCACGCATTGCAACGCGGGATCGCTGGCGACCGGGGGATACGGCACTGCGCTGGGCGTGGTTCGCTCCGGTCATGTGGCCGGGCGCATCAGTAATGTCTACATCGGCGAGACGCGCCCGTGGCTGCAAGGGGCGCGGCTGACGACCTGGGAACTGATCCAGGACGGGATCCCGGTGACGTTGATCGCGGACAGCGCGGCGGCATCCTTGCTGCGCGAAGGCTGCGTGCGCTGGATCATCGTCGGCGCGGATCGCATCGCCGCCAACGGCGACGTGGCGAACAAGATCGGCACCTACGGACTCGCCGTACTCGCACGCCATCACGGGGCGAAGTTCATGGTCGTAGCGCCTGTGTCCACGTTTGATCTCTCCACGGATACGGGGGCCGGCATTCCTATCGAGGAACGCAACGGCGACGAATTACGGGGTTCAAACGCCAAAATCCAGGTGCCGGAGGCGGCCCAAATCCGCAATCCGGTGTTCGACGTGACTCCTGCCGAACTGGTCGATTTTCTGGTGACGGAAAACGGTGTCCTGAAGGCCCCGGATCGGGCCGGGATCCGGGGTCTTTTGGGGGGTGCCTGAAAGGGTCCCGGCCAGGCGGCCAGACTCGCGAAATTTCTACGGAAATTTAATCACTTAGGTGTGGGAATCCGGCCCCGCCTGTGGTAAAATTTTGCCGTAATTATGGTGCACCGCAACTGAGGTAAAAAAAGGGACTTTTTCCCCCGATTTTTCGCCATTTTTGACCCCCCATGACCGACCAGGAAATCGCCCGCACGCTCTCGCCCGTCAATATCGAGGACGAGATGCGCCAGTCCTACATGGACTACGCCATGAGCGTCATCGTCGGGCGCGCCCTGCCGGATGTCCGCGACGGCCTCAAACCGGTGCACCGGCGCGTGCTGTTCGCCATGCACGAGATGGGCAACGAATGGAACAAGGCCTACAAGAAATCGGCGCGCGTGGTCGGCGACGTCATCGGCAAGTACCACCCCCACGGGGATACCGCGGTGTACGACACCATCGTGCGCATGGCGCAGCCGTTCTCGCTGCGCTACGTGCTGGTGGACGGGCAGGGCAACTTCGGCTCGGTGGACGGCGATGCCCCGGCGGCGATGCGCTACACCGAAGTGCGCATGTCGCGCATTGCCCACGAGCTGCTGCACGACATAGACAAGGAGACCGTCGAGTTCCTGCCTAACTATGATGGCTCCGAGCACGAGCCCGCCGTGTTGCCGACGCGGATACCGAACCTGCTGGTCAACGGCTCCAGCGGGATCGCCGTGGGCATGGCCACCAACATCCCGCCCCACAACATGAACGAAGTAGTCAGCGCCTGCGTTGCGCTGATAGAGGATCCGGAACTGCCATTGGGTGAATTGTTCCGGCTGGTACCGGGACCGGATTTTCCCACCGCCGGCATCATCAACGGCAACCAGGGCATCCTCGAGGCCTACCGCACCGGCCGCGGCCGCATCTTCGTCCGCGCCCGCTCCCACGTGGAGGGCGACGAGGACGGCGAGAACCAGTCCATCGTCGTCACCGAGCTGCCGTACCAGGTCAACAAGGCGCGGCTGCTGGAGCGGATCGCCGAGCTGGTCAAGGAAAAGATAATCGGCGGCATTCGCGAACTGCGCGACGAGTCCGACAAGGACGGCATGCGCATGGTCGTCGAACTGAAGCGTGGCGAGTCTGCGGACGTGGTGCTGAACAACCTGTACCAGCATACGCAGATGCAGTCGGTGTTCGGCATCAACATGGTGGCGCTGGAAGGCGGCCAGCCGCGGCTGCTCAATCTGAAGGAGTTGCTGCAGGCGTTCATCAAGCACCGGCGCGACGTGGTCACGCGGCGCACGCTGTTCGACCTGCGCAAGGCGCGGCAGCGGGCGCACATCCTGGAAGGCCTCGCGGTGGCCCTGGCGAACATTGACGCGGTCATCGCGCTGATCAAGGCCTCCGCGACACCAGGCGATGCACGTGACGGGCTGATGGCGCAGCCGTGGGCGCCGGGTGTCGTCGTGCAGATGCTGGAGCGCAGCGGCGCGAAGGCATCGCGTCCCGATGACCTCGCGCCGGAACTCGGGCTGTCGGCCGAGGGCTACCGGCTGTCCGAGCCGCAGGCGCAGGCAATTCTGGATCTGCGCCTGCAAAAGCTGACCGGCCTGGAGAAGGGCAAGATATTTCAGGAATACGAGGAGCTGCTGGTCACGATTACCAATCTGCTGGACATCCTGGGCCGGCCGGAGCGGCTGATGCAGGTCCTCCGCGAGGAGCTGGCCGCGATCAAGGAACAGTATGGCGACCGGCGCCGCACGGAGATCGTGGCGGACCAGGAAAACCTGAGCATGGAAGATCTGATAACACCGGGGGAAGTCGTTGTCACGCTGTCCCATGCGGGGTATGCGAAGTCCCAGCCCATAGACACCTATCGTTTGCAGCGGCGCGGCGGCCGCGGCAAGACCGCGACCACCGTCAAGGAAGAAGACTTCATCGATCGTTTGTTTGTCGCCAACACGCACGACACCGTGCTGTGTTTCTCCAGCCGCGGGCGGCTGTACTGGCTCAAAGCCTATGATTTCCCGCAGGCGAGCCGCACGGCGCGCGGCCGCCCGATCGTGAACCTGCTGCCGTTGCAGGAGGGCGAGCGCATCACCGCGCTGCTGCCGATCAAGGAATTCGCCGAGGGCAAGTTCGTGTTCATGGCCACCGCCGACGGGACCGTGAAAAAGACGCCGCTGCAGGATTTCTCGCGCCCGCGCCCCAGCGGCATCATCGCCGTGGAACTGGTCGAGGGAAATCAACTCGTGGGCGTGGAGCTCACCGACGGCAATCACGATGTCATGCTGTTCAGCAACGCCGGCAAGGTGATCCGGTACCACGAGGCCGACGTCCGGCCCATGGGCCGGAACGCCCGCGGTGTACGCGGCATCCGCCTGTCCGGTGAACAGAAGGTCATTTCATTGATCATCGTGGAACCCGGCACCAGCGTGCTGGCCGCGACCGAGAACGGATTCGGCAAGCGCACGCCCATTGACGATCATCCCGTGCAGACCCGCGGCGGGCAGGGCGTCATCTCGGTGCAGACCAGCGAGCGCAACGGCAATGTCGTGGGCGCGGTGGCGGTGCATGACAATGACGAGATCATGCTGATCACCAGCCAGGGGACCCTGATCCGCACCGAGGTCAGCGGCGTCTCCTCCATGGGACGCAATACCCAGGGTGTGCGCCTGGTCGCGGTCGGGGAAGGCGAGAAGTTGGCGGGCCTCGAGCGCATCGCGGAGGAGTTTGGAGAGAACGGCAACGGCGGGCAGGCTGGCGCGGTTGAGCCCGCCCCGGACGCCTGACAGGTTTATGCAAAACTATTGCGCTTGCCATCACTGCGTTGCTCGCCCCCTCAAAATCCTCACGTACTGACGTGTACGCTCCGGTTTTTCGGGCGCTCGCGCCGTTTGACCTCCAGGGACGGAGGAGATGCACACGGATTGTCGGGAACAATCCGGTGCCTGGCTGCGCTCATGACGTTTTGCATCAACCTGCTGTCGACCCGATGCAGGACGCAGTCGTGCATTTTTCGAAGTAGGGCGCCGCGTGCGCACCGTCTACAACTTTGCCTCCGGTCCGGCCATGCTGCCGCGCGCCGTGATGGAACAGGCCCAGGCGGAGTTCCTGGACTGGCGCGGCACGGGCATGTCGGTGATGGAGATAAGCCACCGCGGCAGGGAATTCCAGTCCATCGTCGATCAGTCCATCGCGGACCTGCGCGCGTTGCTGGGTGTCGGTCCGGACTACGACGTGCTGTTCGTGCAGGGCGGCGCTACCGGCCAGTTCTCCATGGTGCCGCTGAATCTGTGCCCCGGCGGCGAACCGGCCGCTTATGTGCACACCGGGCACTGGTCCGGCAAGGCCATGGAGAATGGCGCGCGCCATTGCGAGGTGCGCGTGGCCGCGAGCAGCGCGGCAACAAATTTTTCGACCATCCCGCCGCGCGAATCATGGCAGGTGGATCCGGGCGCCGCCTATCTGTTCTACACCGCGAACGAGACCATTGGCGGCGTGGAGTTTCATGACATGCCCGCCGGGTCCGGTCCGCCGCTGGTCAGCGACATGACGTCGAATTTTCTCTCAAGGCCCGTGGATGTCTCGCGGTTCGGAATCATATTCGCCGGCGCGCAGAAAAACTTCGGTCCGGCCGGTCTCGTGGTCGTCATCATCCGCAAGGACCTGATAGGCAGGGCGCGGTCAACGGTGCCGTTGTTGTATGACTACGCCAGCTACTCCGGCCACAATTCGCTCCTCAACACACCGGCCACATTCAGCTGGTATGTCGCGGCGTTGAGTTTTGCGTGGATCCGCCGACAGGGGGGCGTGGAGGTGATGGAGGAAAACGCCCGCCGCAGATCGGGGCGGTTGTACCGCGCCATTGATGCCGGCGACTTCTATTCGAACTCGGTACCCGCGCAGTTCCGCTCGCGCATGAACGTACCGTTCACATTGAAGGATCCGGCGCTGGACAAGGAGTTTCTGCAGGAGGCGCGGGCGGCCGGACTCGAGGCGCTCGCCGGGCATCGCACGGTCGGCGGCATGCGCGCCAGTCTCTACAACGGCATGCCGGACGCAGGCGTGGATGCGCTCGTGGATTTCATGGGAGATTTCGCCCGCCGTCGCGGCTGACCTGTATACTACGCGGCGTTTTTTCAGCGTCCGCGCGGCGCCACGCAACGCCCCATGAGCAGCAACCAGAACGGCCTCGACGAAATCCGGGCACGCATTGACGAAATTGATGCGCGGCTCGTGGAACTGCTGTCACGCCGCGCCGCGATGGTGGCGGAAGTGGCAGGCATCAAGCGCGCCGGGGGCGATCACGGGAATTTTCACCGTCCGGATCGGGAGGCGCAGATCCTGCGGCGCGTGCAGGAATTGAATCCCGGTCCGCTGTCCGGGGAGGAAATGGCGCGACTGTTTCGCGAAATCATTTCCGCGTGCTTTGCGCTGGAGCAGAGCATCGAAATCGCCTACCTCGGCCCTGAAGGAACCTTCACCCATGACGCCGCGCTGAAGCACTTCGGCGGCTCCGTGACCGTCACGGCGTGCCCCGGAATCGATCAGGTGTTCCGGCAAGTGGAGGCCGGGCGGTGTCATTTCGGCGTTGTGCCGGTGGAAAACTCCATGGAAGGTGCAGTCGATCATACGCTGGACATGCTGATGAACTCGCCGCTGCGGATTTGCGGCGAGGTGGAACTGCGGATTCATCAGCACCTGATGAGCCGCGCGCCGGAACCGGGCGCGATCCGGCGCGTCTATTCCCATCAACAGTCGCTCGCGCAGTGTCGCGCATGGCTTAACGGGAACCTGCCGGGCGCGGAACGCATTCCCGTCAGCAGCAACTCCGAGGCGGCGCGGATGGCCGCCGGTGATTCGGGCGCGGCGGCCGTGGCCGGCGCGGCCGCTGCACAAGTCCACGGCGTGCCAATCATGATCCGCAACATTGAGGACTCACCGGACAACACCACGCGCTTCCTGGTGCTCGGGCGGGATGCGGTGGGACGCACCGGGCGCGACAAGACATCCGTGTTGTTCACCACGCAAAATCGGCCCGGGGCGCTGTTTGCGATGCTGAAGTGTTTCGCCGACAAGGGTGTCAGCCTGACGCGCATCGAGTCGCGCCCGTCCCGGCGCGGCATGTGGGACTATGTGTTCTTCGCCGATCTGGAGGGGCACGCCGACGACGCCCCGGTGGCCGCGGCGCTGTCGGCGCTGCAGCGCGAGGCCGCCATGGTGCGCGTGCTGGGTTCCTACCCCGGCGCCGATCTCTGACGGGGCACTGAAAAGCGATGTCCGCGTCCGGCGTGCTGATCAACCGCCTTTGCCTCATCGGCGTCGGTCTCATCGGCGGATCGCTGGCGCTGGCATTGAAACGCGCCGGGGCGTGCGCCCACGTGGCCGGCGTGGACACGGCCGGGGCCGCACTGCGCGAAGCGCTGGAACTGGGCATCATTGACTCCGGCCATGCCGGCCTGGCGGAGGCGGCGGCAGGATCCGATGTCATCGTGCTGGCAACTCCGCTGGGCCGGATGCCGTCGCTGTTGCAGCAGCTCGCGCCGTTGCTGACGCCGAAAATGGTGTTGACGGATGTCGGCAGCGCAAAGCGGGGCATCATTGAGGCGGCCCGGAAGGCGCTCGGCGCGAACTGCGCCGCGTATGTCCCCGGACACCCCATCGCCGGGACCGAAAAATCCGGTCCCCGCCATGCGCTCCCGGATTTGTTTGCCGGGCACGTCGTGGTACTGACACCGATTCGGGAGACCAGCGCGGCGGCCATTGCCCGTGTCCGCGCCATGTGGGAAGCGGCCGGCGCCATCGTGCATTCGCTGGACGCGGTGCACCACGATTATCTGCTGGCGGCAACCAGTCACCTGCCGCACATGCTTGCCTATGCGCTGGTGGATTGCCTGGCGCGCATGGACGAACACGAGGAAATCTTCCGCTACGCCGCGGGCGGATTCGCGGATTTCACCCGCATTGCCGCCAGCAGTCCGGAAATGTGGCGCGATGTATGCGCGGCCAACCGCGACAACCTGCTCGCGGCCATGGACCGGTTTGAGCAGCAGTTGCGGGAGATCCGGGCGGCGGTGGTCGCGGCTGACGGAGCAGCGCTCGAGGAAATCTTTCGCCGCGCCCGGGACGCACGCGATCGGTTCGCCGCCCGGCGCCAGGGCGCTCCGGAATAGTCATCATGGGCGCCGGCAAGCTGCGGTTCAGCGTTGCGCCGGCCGGGCCGTTACGTGGCGAGATCCACGTTCCCGGCGACAAATCCATTTCCCACCGGGCGGTCATGCTCGGCTCATTGGCATCCGGCAGCAGCCGGATCAGCGGGTTCCTGGCCGGCGAGGACACCATGGCCACATTGCGGGCGATGCAGCAGATGGGCGTGCGCATTGATCGTCCGGCGGAAACTGAACTTGTCATACACGGCGCCGGGCACGATGGCCTGCATGCCGCGCCGGGACCGCTGGACGTCGGCAATTCCGGAACTTCGGCGCGACTGATGGCGGGCCTGCTCGCGGGGCAAAGATTTGATTCCAGTATCGTCGGGGATGCGTCGCTGATGCAGCGGCCGATGCTGCGTGTCGTGGAACCGTTGCGCCGCATGGGCGCGGATATTTCCTGCACCGCGGCCGGCACCTTGCCGCTGCAGATCCGCGGCGGCGCGCAACTTCGCGGTGTCGAATACGCAATGCCGGTGGCGAGCGCACAGGTCAAGTCGGCACTGCTGCTGGCCGGGCTGTGCGCCGACGGAATGACCTGTGTGATCGAGCCGGCGGCGAGCCGCGATCACACGGAGAGGATGTTGCAGAGTTTCGGTGTTGACGTGAAGCGCGACGGACTGCGTGTCTGTGTGACGCGCAAATCCCTGCGCGCAGCGGACGTACGGGTGCCGGCGGATATTTCGTCCGCGGCATTTTTTCTCGTGGCCGCCAGCATCGTGCCGGGATCGGATCTGCTTCTGCCCCGGGTCGGCATCAATCCGACCCGAGCCGCTGTCATCGAAATCCTGCGCGCCATGGGTGCGCGCATTGATGTGCGCGCCTCCGCCTCCGCATCCGGGGAACCCATGGCGGACCTGCGCGTGCGCTACAGTCCGCTGCGCGGGATCAGGATCCCGCCGCACCTGGTTCCCGACGCCATTGACGAGTTCCCCGCCATCCTGGCTGCTGCGGCATGCGCCGAGGGCACCACGATCCTCACCGACGCTGCGGAGCTTCGCGTCAAGGAAAGCGATCGCATCGCCGCGATGGCGGCCGGGCTTGCGGCGCTCGGCATCGGGACCCGGGAAACGCCCGATGGTATGTCGGTCGCCGGAGGCAATCCGCGCGGCGGGGCGGTGGACAGCGCCGGCGATCACCGCATCGCAATGGCCTTTGCCGTCGCCGGTTGCCGTGCTGCGGGAGACGTGACTGTGCACGACTGTGCCAATGTGAATACCTCTTTTCCCGGGTTTGCGGCCTGCCTGAGGGCGGCAGGGGGCACCATCACCGAGGAATGGCGGTGAGCGCGCGCGTGCCGGTCATTGCCGTGGATGGGCCCGGGGGCACCGGCAAGGGAACGGTCTGCGCCGCGATCTCCTCGCGTCTCGGATGGCATCTGCTGGACAGTGGCGCCTTGTACCGTGCCCTCGGCCTCGTGGCCACACAGCGCGGCCTGCCTCTGGACGACGGCGCCAGTGTTGCCCACCTCGCATCCGGGATCCGGGTTTCCTTTTCCCGGGGGGAAAGGGCTGCCGATCCTGTCCGGACTACGGTGAACGGCGCCGACGTGACCGAAGAAATCCGCTCGGAGGAATGCGGCAGCGCAGCATCCCGTGTGGCGGCCCATCCTGCGGTTCGAGCCGGGTTGCTCGTTGAGCAGCGGGCGTTTCGCCGCAAGCCGGGCCTGGTTGCGGACGGGCGTGACATGGGGACCGTGGTTTTCCCGGATGCGGATCTGAAAATCTACCTGACAGCGACCGCGGAGGTGCGGGCCGAAAGGCGACATAAACAGTTGAAACAAAAAGGAATTGATGTTAGCCTGCGCCGCCTTTTTGAGGACATGTCGGAGCGGGATCGGCGCGATCAGGCGAGGTCGGTGTCCCCGATGCAGCCGGCGCAGGATGCCATGGTTATAGACACCAGCAGGCAGGATGCCGCGAAAGTTCTGGAGACCGTGTGGGATCTCGTGTGCCGGTGTTTTCCCCGGCAGGCCGACCAGCACAATTAAAAATGGCTCCGGGAATATACATTTGGCCGTGAACCGGCCAGAATAGTTCGAAAGTTTTTCGCTATTTTTCAAGTGCTTGGCGCGTTTAATGGCCGCGCCGGAAGGAAATAGCGGCATTCGCGCGGCTGGGCGGCCGACCGGGCGATGGCAGAGAAAAACCATGGCCGGAAGATCAATCAAACCAGAGTCGGTTCCCGCGATGTTCCTGCTGTCCGTCCGGACGCCGAAATCTGCGGGAAGGTTTATCTGAGGGTGTAGCGGGTCATGAGTGAAAGTTTTGCGGAAATGTTCGAACAAAGCCAGATCGATACGAAGATGCGGCCCGGCACCATCGTCATGGGGACCGTCATCGAGGTCCGGGCCGATGCCGTGATAGTCAATGCCGGATTGAAATCCGAGGCGCTGATCCCCATCGAACAATTTTTCAACGACCGCGGCCAAGTGGAGGTCGCCATTGGCGACGTCGTGGATGTCGCGCTCGATGCCGTGGAAGACGGGCGCGGCGAGACGCGGTTGTCGCGCGAGAAGGCCAAGCGCCTGATGGCATGGCAGCACCTGGAAAAAGCCCATGAGGCCGGCGCGACCGTCACCGGCGTGATCACCGAGCGCGTCAAGGGCGGTTTCACCGTGGACATGGAAGGTGTGCGCGCATTCCTGCCCGGTTCCCTTGTGGACGTGCGCCCGGTGCGCGACACAACTTACCTGGAAGGCAAGCCCCTTGAGTTCAAGGTGATCAAGATCGATCGCCGCCGTAACAATGTTGTGGTGTCGCGCCGCGCGGTGGTCGAACGGGAAAACTCCGCCGAGCGCGATGCGCTGCTGCAGAAACTTTCCGAGGGCGTGGTCGTCAAGGGAGTGGTCAAGAATCTCACCGACTACGGCGCGTTTCTGGATCTGGGCGGCATAGACGGATTGCTGCACATCACCGACATGGCGTGGAAACGCGTCAAGGATCCCGCCGAGATCGTCAAGATTGGCGACGAGATCGACGTCAAGGTGCTCAAATTCGATCGCGAGCGCAATCGCGTTTCCCTCGGTCTGAAGCAGATGGGGGATGACCCGTGGAATCACCTGACACGCCGCTATCCCGAGGGCGCGCGCCTCCGCGGCCGCGTCACAAATATTGCCGATTACGGCTGTTTTGTCGAACTGGAAGAGGGCGTCGAGGGGCTGGTGCACGTGTCGGAAATGGACTGGACCAACAAGAATGTGCACCCGTCCAAGCTCGTGCACGTCGGCGATGAGGTGGATGTCGTTATCCTCGATATAGACTCGGAGCGGCGGCGCATCTCGCTGGGCATGAAGCAATGTCAGCCGAATCCCTGGGAGCAATTTGCGGCGACACACAACAAGGCGGACCGTATCAAGGGAGTCATCAAGTCGATCACCGACTTCGGCATCTTCATCGGCCTCGAGGGAGGCATAGACGGCCTGGTTCATCTGTCGGACGTTTCCTGGACCGAGGAAGGTGAACAGGTGTTGCGGCGCTTCACCAAGGGCGAGGAAATCGAAACCGTGGTGCTCGCGGTGGATGCCGAGCGGGAACGCATTTCCCTGGGCATCAAGCAACTGGAACGCGATCCGTTTTCCGGCTACGTGGCGGAGAATCCCAAGGGCGCCGTGGTAAAGGGCAAAGTGGTTCGGGTCGAGCCGAAGGGCGCGGTGGTGATGCTCGCGGAAGGCGTCGAAGGTCTGTTGAAAGCGTCCGAACTGTCACTGGATTCGCGCGCTGAGGACGCAAAGGCTGTCGTCAAGGAAGGTGATGAGCTGGAAGTCAAGATCACCGCGGTTGATCGAAAAAAGCGCACCATTGCGGTGTCCATACGCGCCAGGGAATCCGATGAGGAATCGGCGGCGGTGCGCGAGTTCGGCCAGGACACCGGAACCGGGGCCAAGCTGGGCGATATCCTGAAGGAACAGTTGGACAACGGCTGAGATCGGCGCGCAGGCGCGGCAAAGGCGCGTCAAACGGGGGGCCCCGGCCGTGCGTGGATTGGTATGCCCTGAACAAGCCCGGGATGGGCTTATTCAATTTTTTACCTGATATGGGGGACGGGAAGCGTGGAACCTCAAGACAGCGCAAGCATGACCAAGTCGGAACTGATCGAGTTTCTGGCGCGGCGACAGGCGCAACTCGCATACAAGGACGTGGAACTGGCCGTCAAGACAATCCTCGAATTCATGGCCCTGACGCTGTCCACCGGGGAGCGCATCGAGATCCGCGGCTTCGGCAGTTTTTCCCTGCATTTTCGGCCGCCGCGCGTGGGGCGGAATCCCAAGTCCGGCGAACCTGTGTCACTGCCGGCGAAGTACGTTCCGCATTTCAAACCCGGCAAGCAGTTGCGTGAGCGCGTGGACGAGGCACGGGCCCACATTCCCGCGCCGGCGCCGTCCACGCTGGACGACGACTAGGCCGGTCAGCAAGCTGCAACGCCCGGCGACACGGTTGTTCTTCCATGCCGGGCCACGCTGTTCGTCATGCCGGAAGAAGCGGACATTGGCGGCGCTTTGAAATGCGCTGCCTGACTGTCGGGTCGGCGAGGCGGTTCCAGCCATGTCGCGAGTGATCGGTCTGTTGTTTATCTTGCTGGTGCTGCTGGTCGGCGTTGCGTTTCATTTGGGTAATGATCAACCGGTTGCCTTGAATTACTTCCTGGCCACTGTCGAGCTGCCGTTCTCGCTCTGGCTGCTGCTGGCGCTTGCCCTGGGCGCCGTGCTGGGATTGCTGGCGTGCCTCCCGGGCCTGGTGAGCGGGCGGCTGCAGATCGGGCGCCTGCGGCGGCGCGTGCAGGGCCTGGAAGCCCGCGAGCAGAATCCGCCGCAGACGCCGGGGGCAGGCGGATGACATTGGAGGCAGTCTGGCTGCCTCTGCTGTGGTTGCTGCTGCCGGTTGCCTTCCTGTCGGGCTGGCTGGTTGCCCGGCGCCGGCCGGGCAGCCCTCCCGACCAGGGCGCCTCCCGGGTGCCGCCGGAATATTTCCGTGGTCTGAACTACCTGCTGAATGAACAGCCGGACAAGGCCATTGAAATTTTTGTACGCATGGCGGAAGTGGACAGCGACACGGTGGAGACCCATCTCGCGCTCGGCAATCTGTTTCGGCGCCGCGGCGAGGTGGACCGTGCCATACGCATTCACCAGAACCTCATTGCCCGTTCTTCGCTGACGCGCGAGCAGCGCCTGATGGCGATGCTTGAGCTGGGCATGGACTACATGCGTTCCGGCCTGCTGGATCGGGCCGAGGGGTTGTTCCGGGAGCTGGTGGACACGGGCATCCACGTGCGCGAGGCCCTGGATCATCTGCTCGACATCTATCAGCAGGAGCGCGACTGGCACAACGCCATTGCCACGGCCCGGCGGCTGCAGGTGGTCGGGGTTCCCGGGCTCAATCCGGTGCTGGCGCATTACCATTGCGAACTTGCGGAGGAGGCATTGCGCGCCGGGCGCACCGAAGAGGCCCGGAGTTTTCTGCGCGACGCCCTGGCGATAGATACGCACTGCGTACGGGCCAGTTTGATCGAGGCCGGCATTGAGGAACGCGCCAACAATCCCAGGCAGGCAATCGCTGCCTACCGCCGAATTGAGTCGCAGGATTCCGATTACCTGCCGGAAATCATCCTGCCGCTGCAGCGCTGTTACGCATCCATTGGGGCGGACGAGTCCTTCCGGGAGTTTCTGTCCGTTATCGTGGCGCGCACCGGCGGCGTCCGGGCGCAGTTGCTGTACGCGGAGATGCTGGCCGCGAGCTCCGGCGCCGCCGCGGCAACGGATCATCTGGCCGGCGAACTGCGCTTGCGTCCCTCGGTGTCCGGCATCACGCGCCTGGTTGAGTTGATTCTGGGCGAAGCGGGCGACGGCGTTCGTGCCAGCCTGGCCGCGGTCCGGGACGCGGCGGCGCGGCTGGAGCAGGGCCGCGCGGTATATCGTTGCATACACTGCGGCTTTGCCGCGCGGCTGCTGCACTGGCAATGCCCAAGTTGCAAACACTGGAACAGCGTCAAACCCGTGCATGGTGTGGAAGGTGACTGAACAATTTCTGCAAAAATCCGTCCATGGCTTTTTGCAGACCGCATCGGCCAAGGCAAAGCCCTGGCCTCGCTCCGTTTATCAGGCACTTTTGCGCTTGATAAACGCTGCGGCCCATCCCTGGGTCGCCGCAGACTGATGCAAAGGCGAAACATGCATCAGTCTGCTGACCCCCGCATCATTGTCGCCTGCGACTTTCCCCGTGCGGCCGCGGCATTGAATCTGATCGATCGGCTCGATCCGGCTCGCTGCCGCATCAAGATTGGGAAGGAATTGTTTACCGCGGCCGGCCCGGAATTGGTGCGCGCGGTCCAGGACCGTGGATTCCAGGTGTTCCTTGACCTGAAATTTCACGACATCCCGAACACCGTGGCCGGGGCCTGCGCCGCCGCCGCCGATCTCGGTATCTGGATGCTGAACGTCCACGCCGCCGGGGGATCGCGGATGATGCAGGCCGCGCGGACGGCGCTGGAAAAATACCGGCCGCGACCGTTGCTCACCGGCGTTACCGTTCTGACGAGCATGGAAGAAGCGGATCTGTGCGAGATTGGCGTGACCGGCACGACACCTGACCGGCAGGTCACCCGGCTTGCCGATCTGACCCGCAGCGCCGGACTTGACGGGGTTGTGTGTTCGGCGCGCGAGGCCGGTGCCTTGCGCCGCCACCTGGGTCCGGGCTTTCTGCTGGTGACCCCGGGTATCCGCCAGCCGGGCGCCGCGGCAGAGGATCAGCGCCGTACGACCACGCCGGCGGAGGCCATCCGCGCCGGGAGCGACTATCTGGTGGTGGGCCGTCCCATCACCCAGGCCGCAGATCCCCTGCGCGTTTTGTCGTCCGTGGAGGCGGACATCGCGGGCGCGATTGCGGCTCCGTCCCCGCTTCCTCTTCGCTGACGCGGTGGTGGCCATGTTTTCGGGTGTTCCCGGGTCCAGCCCCCTTGAGCCGGACACGGGCGCCGCGCCCGGTGAACGGCGTTTCTGGTTCGGACTGCATGGCAGCAGTGTGGCGCTGGCCGTAGCGTCGGCGACGGCGCGCCTGGCCCACTCCGTCCTCGTCCTGGCCGCGGGCCCGGCGGAGGCGGTGGAGTTCACCGAAGAACTCAATTTCTACCTCGGCGATTCGCCTGCGTTGCCGGTGTTGTCGTTCCCGTCATGGGAAACGCTTCCCTACGACGCCATTTCCCCGTATCAGGACATCGTTTCGGAGCGGCTCGCCACACTTGAGCGGCTGCCTGACCTGCGTCGCGGCGTGCTGGTGATCCCGGTTGCCACAATCATGCACCGCCTGCTGCCGGGCCGCTGGTTGCGCGCCCGGAGTTTCCGGCTGCGGGTCGGAGAAGCCCTGGCGCGGGATGCGTTCCGGCGGCGCATGCAGGACGGCGGCTACGCGTTTGTTTCCCAGGTTTCCGGGCATGGCGAGGTTGCGGTGCGCGGCTCCCTGATCGACGTCTTCCCCATGGGATCGCCGCGGCCGTTCCGCATTGATTTGCTGGACGACGTCGTGGACAGCATCCGGCTGTTCGATCCCGAATCCCAGCGCTCCGCCGAACGCGTGTCCGAGGTTGCCGTGATGCCGGCCCGGGAGGTGGCATTGACCGAGGAGGGGATCGCGTATTTTCGCAGCCGCTGGCGCAGCCGTTTTGAGGGCAATCCCTCGGAAACCGAGATCTACAGCGAAGTAAGCCTCGGCAACGCACCGCCCGGGATCGAGTATTACCTGCCCCTGTTCTACGAGCGGACCGAGAGCCTGTTCGATTACCTCCACGGCGGATGTACCGTCGTGCAACTATCGGGCGCGCGCGAGGCCGCGGAGAGTTTCTGGTCGGAGATACAGAACCGCTACGAGCAGGGTCGTCATGATCGTCTGCGCCCGCTGCTGGCCCCCGCGGAGGTGTTCATTCCGCCGGAGGAATTCAGCGGGTTGTTGCGCCGCTATCCGTCCGTGCTTGTCGCCGGCGTGGATGAGGATCGGACGCGGACCGGCGCGGTCGTGTACGCCACGCGCATGCCGGCCAGCATTCCCGTGGACGGGCGGGCGCGGGATCCGCTCGCGGTGCTGCGCCGGTTCCTGGAACAGTTCCACGGGCGCGTGCTGATTGCCGCGGAGTCTGTCGGGCGAAGGGAGACGCTGCTGGAACTGCTGGCACGCCACGGACTGCGCCCGGTGGTGTTATCCGGCTGGGCGGAATTTCTTGGCGCCACGGAACCACTTGCCCTGGCGGTGGCGCCGCTGGAAAACGGCATCGTGCTGGTGGAACCGCCATTGGCCGTCATCAGCGAGTCGCAACTGTTCGGAGAGCGTGCGCAGCAGCGGCGCTTGCGCCGGCGCCGCCAGGACGCGGGTGCGGTGGTGCGCGACCTGGCCGAATTGCAGCCGGGGGCGCCGGTCGTGCATCAGCAGCACGGGGTCGGGCGCTACCTCGGCCTGATGGTGCTCGAGATCGGGAACATCCCCGGCGAGTTCATCTGTATGGAGTATCAGGATGGCGACAAACTCTATGTGCCGGTGGCTGCACTCGATCTGATCAGTCGCTATACCGGCGTGGATCCGGAACACGCGCCGCTGCACCGGCTCGGCAGCGGCCAATGGGATAAGGCGCGGCGCCGGGCGGCGGAGCGGGCCGCGGATGTCGCCGCCGAGTTGCTGGAAATTCACGCGCGGCGCGCGGCGCGGCCCGGCCATGCCTTCGTGCCCGATGCCGATGCGTACCAGTCGTTCACGCAGGGCTTCCGGTTCGAGGAGACGCCCGACCAGCGGGACGCGATCGATGCGGTAGTGAACGACATGGGCGCCGATCGCCCGATGGATCGGCTGATCTGCGGCGACGCCGGATTCGGAAAAACCGAGGTCGCCATGCGCGCCGCATTTGTCGCGGTGCAGGACCAGCGCCAGGTGGCGCTGCTTGTTCCGACGACGTTGCTGGCGCAGCAGCACCTGCAGAATTTTCGCGATCGATTCGCCGATTGGCCGATCCGCGTGGAGACGCTGTCCCGGTTCGTGGGCAGAGCCCGGCAGCAGGAGATCATCGCCGATACGGCGGCGGGCAAGGTTGACATTCTCATCGGCACGCACCGGTTGCTCCAGGCGGACGTCAAGTTTGCGCGTCTCGGCCTGGCCATTATTGATGAGGAACACCGCTTCGGCGTGCGGCAAAAGGAACGGCTCAAGGCGATGCGCGCGGAGGTGGATGTGTTGACGCTGACGGCGACGCCGATTCCGCGCACGCTGAATCTGGCACTGTCCGATCTGCGCGAGTTGTCGATCATCTCCACGCCGCCGGCCCGGCGGCTTGCGGTCAGGACGCTGGTGCGCGAGTGGCACGACGGCATGCTGCGTGAGGCCATGCAGCGCGAGCTGCACCGCGGCGGCCAGATCTATTTCCTGCACAACGAAGTGGAGAGCATCGCCGCGATGGGAAAGACCGTGCAGTCGCTGGCGCCGGAAGGGCGCGTCCGCATCGCGCATGGCCGGATGCCCGAGCGCGAGCTGGAGCAGGTCATGCTGGATTTTTACCATCGCCGGTTCCAGGTCCTGGTGTGCACGACCATCATCGAGACCGGCATTGACGTGCCCAATGCCAACACGATCGTCATCAACCGGGCGGACAAATTCGGGCTGGCGCAGTTGTACCAGTTGCGCGGCCGCGTGGGACGATCCCATCATCGTGCCTATGCCTACCTGCTGATCCCGCCGCGGGCCGCGCTGGCCCAGGATGCCATGAAGCGTCTCGAGGCCATCGAATCTCTGGAGGAGCTGGGCATCGGTTTCACGCTGGCGACCCACGATCTGGAAATTCGCGGCGCCGGGGAGATCCTCGGCGAGGAACAGAGCGGCCAGATCCAGGAGGTCGGATTCGCGATGTACATGGATCTGCTGGACCGTGCCGTGCGTTCGCTGCGCAGCGGGCGCAGGCCGGAACTGGATCGCCCGCTGGATACCGGCGTCGAGATCAACCTGCACGTCCCCGCGCTGATACCCGAGGACTACCTGCCGGATGTGCACTCGCGCCTCGTGCTGTACAAACGCATCGCCGGCGCTTCTGACGAACAGGAGTTGACCGCGTTGCGCGAGGAAATCATCGATCGTTTCGGCGCCTTGCCGGAACCGTTGCGCCTGCTGCTGCGCACCGCGCGCCTGAAACAGCAGGCCCGTCCGCTTGGCGTACGCAAGATCGACTACAGCCAGGCCGGCGGCCGCGTGCACTTCCACGGCAATGCGCGCATTGACGGCGCGCGGCTTGTGCGCCTGTTACAGGAGCAGCCCGCCGCTTACCGCATGGATGGCCGTGATAAACTGCGACTCCTGCAGGGCTTGCCGGATGCGGATGGGCGGCTGGCATTCCTTGGCGGGCTGTTCGAGACCCTGCAGCAGCCTGCTATCACCTGATGGTCAGGCGGGAAACTGAAATGGGAACTGGCATCCGGGCGGTACTCTGTCTGGTATTGTGGATCGCGGGCGCCGCACCGGCGGTGGCGTCGCTCTATCAGGTGGAGATCATCGTCTTTGCCCATACCCCGCCGGACGCCGACGGAGAACAATGGGTTTCCGGCGCCGGAATGCCCGCGCGCGAGGGCATGGCGGTTCTGGCAGGGGCTGGCGAGGGCACCGGCAACGTGGCGCCGCTCCCGCCGTCCAGTTACCGGCTCAATGGTGTCATGGGTGCCCTGCGGCGCGTCGGCAGATACCAGCCGGTGTTGCATACCTCGTGGTTGCAGGCCGATCGGGGCGGCGTCCGCGGCGTGTTCTTTTCGCAAACGCCGGCGAGCTCCACGGAATTGTCCCTCACTCCAGACCCGACGCGGCTTCAGGGCAATGTGCGCCTGCGGGTGACGCGATTCCTGCATGTAGACATGGACATCGCGTATCTGCCGGAGCCAGACGTGGCGGCCGGCACGGCTGCGCCGGATGGCGCGCCGGTTTCAGAGCCCGTACGGCTGCAGGAGAGCCGGAAGATCAAACTCAATGAGGTGCATTATTTTGATCACCCGCTGTTCGGTGTGCTGCTGCAAGTGAGCCGTGCGGGCGGCGAAGACGCGAGTACTACGGACGAGTAGGGCGGGTCAGGCACTTGTGAGGCCGGCCGCTCCGGACATCCTGTCCTCGCGCGGCATTTCCCACATCCTGTGGGTCGCTTCAGCCGGCCGGTTCCAGGCCGGGTAAACCCGGCCCCACAGAATCGTAGGTTGGATTAGGTACGCGCCACCGTTAATCGCATCACTTTGTCACAGGCGCGGGATGGCCGCCTGCAGCAGCTGCAACGCCCGCCCTATCCCCTGTTCGAGATTTTTCTGAATCAGGTCCATGGTGATTGGTTCGGGCGATTTACCCGCGGCACGGTTCGCGACCACGCATATGGAGGCGTAATCCAGCTCCAGCTCCCGCGCCAGCGCCGCTTCCGGCATGCCGGTCATTCCGACGACGTGGCAGCCGTCGCGTTCCAGCCGCGCGATTTCCGCCGCGCTCTCGAGGCGCGGACCCTGGGTGGCGCCGTATGTGCCGCGCGTGTGGACCTGGATGTTCCGGTCGGCGGCAATCGCCAGCAACAACGCGCGCAGTTCGCGCGAGTACGGCTCGGTGAAGTCCACGTGCGTGACGCGATCCAGATCGGATTCGAAATAGGTATGCGGCCGCGCCCAGGTGTAGTCGATTATCTGGTCGGGGAGTACCAGGTCGCCCGGGCGCATGTCCGCGCTGATCCCGCCCACCGCATTGAAGGCGATGATGCGCCGGACGCCGTTTTCACGCAGCGCCCAGAGGTTTGCGCGGTAATTCACCCTATGGGGCGGGATCGCGTGCGGCTGGCCGTGGCGTGGCAGGAACATGACCTCAACACCCGCGAATTCTCCCACCACCAGCGGAGCCGACGGTTCCCCCCACGGGGATTGCTGCACCAGCCGGCGCAGAACGCGCAGACCGGACAATGCGGCCAGGCCGGACCCCCCGATGATTCCGAGCGCGGTCACGAATCGCCCAGGCGCGCGCGGCCGGTCCAGTCACGCGCGAACTGCCATGCGCTTCGGCCGCTGCGCGAGCCGTGCTCCAGTGCCCATTGCAGTGCCGCGCCCCGGATTTCCTCCGGGTCGGCCGCTGCGCCCGGATCCAGTTGTCGCAGCCAGTGGAACACTGTTTGCAGAAACTGATCCTGGGTGAAGGGGTGAAAACCGATGCGCAGGCCGAATCGTTCCGACAGCGACAGCTTGTCCTCGATTGCTTCGCTGGCGTGCAACTCTCCGTCTTCGATGCGGCTGTCGAGGTTGTCCTGCATGTGTTCGGGCAGCAGATGCCGCCGGTTGGACGTGGCATAGATCAGCACGTTTTCAGGCAGGCTTGACACCGAGCCGTCCACCAGCGGTTTCAATGCCCGATAGCTGTCATCTCCGGCAGAAAAGGAAAGATCATCGCAGAACAGCAGAAACCGCCCGGCGGCAGTCGCCAGTGCCGCGCAGATCTCGGGCAGATCGCCGAGATCACTGCGGGCAACTTCGGCCAAACGCAACCCCCGATCGTGATATTCAGTGAGCAGCGCGCGAATCAACGAGGACTTGCCGGTGCCGCGCGGCCCCCACAGCAGCGCGTGATTCGCCGGCAGGCCGGAGAGAAACTGGCGCGTGTTCCGGTCCAGCAGCGCCTTTTGCCGATCGATGCACTGCAGATCCGCCATGCGCATACCGGCGGGTGCTGTCACGGTTCCAAACCGGCGCCCCGTTCTATCCACATGCCAGCGCAGGGCCGGCCCCGGCGGGACACCGGCAGGCGACCTGGAGGGCACGAGTTTTTCCAGCCGGTCCAGCAGGGCGTGGGTGCGGGCCAGCAGTTGGTCGAGTTCCGGCATGGATATAAGTCGCTTGCGCGGCGGGAGCGGTCGTGACATTCGCCAAGGTAGCGGCCGCGGAACGGCGTAGTCAAGAAACCGGTGCCGGTCACGCGCCGCGGCGCAGCGCGCTGAAAAAAAGTCCGGGAAAGGCATTTTTTCCCGGCATGATGATGGATGCATGCAACCGCGCCGGTTCCATGCAGGGTGACGCTCATTCTGGTACCCTTTTGCGCCTGCACGAGGCCCGCCGGGTCACAACGGTCCCGGTCGGCTGGAACCGGCGTCAGGACAGGGAAGCAGACCGGCGATCCCGCACCGCGGCGAAGCGATCTGAAAAGGTCCGGGACCGACGTTTTCAGCAACTTGTCAATGATCAGGAGAAATCCGCTTATGTACACCAGGGATATGAAGATTGCGGGGTTCGACAACGAAGTCTGGGCCGCAATGGAAGGGGAGCGGCAGCGCCAGGAGGATCACATCGAACTGATCGCGTCGGAGAACAATGTGAGCCCGCGCGTGCTCGAGGCGGTCGGTTCGGTATTGACCAACAAATACGCCGAAGGATATCCGGGCAAACGCTATTACGGCGGCTGCGAGTACGTGGACATCGTCGAGCAACTGGCGATCGACCGGGCGAAGCAGCTGTTCGGCGCCGACTTTGCCAATGTCCAGCCGCATTCCGGCTCCCAGGCAAACGGCGCGGTGTATCTTGCGTTGTGCCAGCCGGGCGACACGATCATGGGCATGAGCCTCGCCCACGGCGGTCACCTGACCCACGGCGCCTCCGTGAATGTCTCCGGCCGCATCTTCAAGGCGGTGCAGTACGGATTGAATCCGGGCACCGGCGAGATTGATTACGACGCCGCCGAGCGGATGGCGCTGGAACACAGGCCGAAACTGATCATGACCGGGTTTTCGGCCTACTCGCGCGTTGTCGACTGGCAGCGCTTCCGCGCCATCGCCGACCAGGTCGGCGCCTTCCTGGTGGCGGACATTGCCCACGTGGCCGGACTGGTGGCCACGGGTCTGTATCCCAGCCCGGTGAAGACAGCGGACGTCACGACCACGACGACGCACAAGACGCTGCGCGGTCCGCGCTCCGGACTGATCATGGGCCGGGCAAACGCCGATATCGAAAAGAAGATCAATTTCATGGTGTTCCCGGCCTACCAGGGCGGGCCCTTGATGCACGTCATCGCCGGGAAGGCGGTGGCCCTGAAGGAGGCCATGCAGCCCGATTTTCGCGCCTATCAGGAGCAGATACTGAAAAACGCACGCGCGATGGCAAAGACGATCCTCGATCGGGGCGTCAATATCGTCTCAGGGGGCACCGACAATCACCTGTTTCTGGTGGATCTGATCGCGCGCAAGCTGACCGGAAAGGATCTCGATGCCGCGCTCGGCCGCGCCCACATCACGGTCAACAAGAACGCCGTGCCCAATGACCCGCAGTCGCCGTTCGTCACCAGCGGCATTCGCATCGGCACGCCGTCCATGACGACGCGTGGAATGAAGGAGGCAGAGGCGCGGACAATCGCCGGCTGGATCTGCGACATCATTGACGACATCGGCAATGAATCGATCATCAGCGGCGTGCGCAGCCGGGTGTCGGAGTTGTGCCGCGCCTTCCCGATGTATGGAACCTGAGCCGCATCCGGCGTCATGCGCTGTCCGTTCTGCTCCTGCCTAGATACGCGCGTCATCGATTCGCGGCTGGTCGGCGAAGGCGAGCAGATCCGGCGCCGGCGCGAGTGCTCGGAGTGCAAGGAACGGTTCACGACCTACGAGAACGCGGAACTCAATTTTCCCCGGGTGATCAAGTCGGACGGACGGCGCGAGGCGTTCATGGAGGACAAGCTCAGGGCCGGGATCATGCGCGCGCTGGAAAAGCGGCCGGTGGAAATGGACCGGGTCGAGGTCGCTGTCGCCAGGGTCAAGCGCAAACTGCGGGGGTCCGGCGAGCGCGAGGTCAAATCACGCCGGATCGGAGACTGGGTGATGGAGGAACTGCGCGCCATGGACCAGGTGGCGTACGTCAGGTTCGCATCGGTGTACCGGAGTTTCGAGGACGTGCGCGCGTTCCTGGAAGAGATCGAGCGCCTGGAGAACGAATTGCCGCCGGAGCTGCGCCGCAGCCAGCTGGATCTGCTGCCCTCGGATAAGGACGATCCGGGAAGCGGGAACCCATGATCCGCGGCGGCTGTGCGTCGGGCGGCAACGCAGCGCGCGGTCCGCGGCCATGAGCGCGCCGCATAAGCGCGGCTACCTGCAGTCGCGCGCCAGGGCTGCCGCGCGCCGCAACGCCGTGCAGGCGCTGTATCAGTGGGAGATGAACCAGCAGGATATCGAACTGGTCATCAGCGAGTTTCAGACCGATCGATCTGAACTGCAAAAGGCCGATCTGGAGTATTTCTGCGAATTGCTGCGCGGCGTGTCACAACGTCGCGAAACACTGGCCGAACGGCTCGCTCCGCATCTTTCGCGCCCCTTCGATCGGCTGGACCCGGTCGAGCGCGCGGTGCTGCTGCTGGCCGTCTATGAGCTGCTGCACCGCCCGGAGTTGCCGTGGCGCGTGGTCGTCAATGAGGCCATCGAACTGGCAAAGATGTTCGGCGCCGAACAATCCCACCGCTTCGTCAACGGCGTGCTGGACGCGGCCGCGCGCGCCATCCGGACGGCGGAAGCCGGCGCCACTTGACAGGCTGTTGACCGGCTATTCCGTGTCTGAGGGCGAATACGCGCTCATCGAGCGCTACTTCCGCAACCTGACCGCGGATCGGGGGGACATCCGCGTCGGGATCGGGGATGACGCCGCGGTGCTCCAGGTTCCGGCCGGCCAGGAACTCGTTGTTTCCACGGACACGCTGGTTTCCGGCGTGCACTTCCCCGTGTCCACGGCACCCGCCGACATCGGTTTCAAATCCCTGGCGGTGAATCTCAGCGATCTCGCGGCCATGGGGGCGGAGCCACGCTGGGCGACGCTGGCGCTGACCCTGCCCGACGCTGACCCGCAGTTCCTGGAGCCGTTCAGCCGTGGCTTCGGCGAATGCGCGGATCAGCATGGGGTGGCGCTCGCCGGGGGTGACCTGGCGCGCGGGCCGCTGTCGATCACCGTGCAGATCATGGGCACAGTCCCGGCGGGCACGGCGCTGGTGCGCGGCGGCGCCCGGCCGGGCGACCAGGTCTGGGTCACCGGCGTTCTCGGTGCGGCGGCACTGGGGCTGGCAGTGGTTCAGGGACGCCATGGGGGAGGCGGGGCAGACATTGATGTGTGCGTGCGGCGTCTGCTGCGGCCCGAACCGCGCGTGGGCGCCGGAATGATGCTGCGCGGCACCGCCACTGCGGCGATCGATCTTTCGGACGGACTGCTGACGGACCTGCAACACGTCATGCGCGCCAGCGGCACGGGCGCGCAGGTCAGTCTCGGCGCGCTTCCGTTGCCCGCGGCGCTGCGTATGTTGCCCGACGAGCAGGGGCGCTGGCACTACGCGTTGTGCGGCGGCGATGACTATGAACTCTGCTACACGGTCCCGCAGGCAAGTGCAGCGGGCCTCGCCGCCAGGTTGCGTGCCGGCGGGAATGCCGCGACTTGCATCGGCACCGTCACCGCCGCACCGGGAATTCGCTGGATTTCACCGGTGGGAACGGAGGTGGATTTCGGAGGCGCTACCGGCTATCAACACTTCTGAACGCCGGCGGCGCTGTCAAAGGTTGATGTAGCCGTTCCGGGTCAGGCGGATCATCTCGTCCGGCGCGTAGGGCACGCGCTCGATGAACGACGGGATGTCGGCATCCGCGATGCCGGCCTCGCGCAGCGACGTTTCGCAGATTTTGAGATCGATCACTCCGAAGGCGTCCAGACGCGCGGCGAGGTCGATCAACTCGCGGTGTTCCAGGTATGCCGACTGCGTGAACAGTTGCACGCTGGGGCCGTGAATGACCAGGGCAATGTCCAGATCGCCGAAGTGCTGCAGTGATGTCCGGGCGATCTCATCCGCGCGCTGCAGCAGGGCGAGCAGATCCTTGTCATCGTGCTGATCAAGCACAAACAGGTAACGGGTATTCCCGAGCTCGAACTGGGTACGCGCGGTGGCCGGTGGTTGCGGTGCGGCCGCGACCGGCGCGGTCACGGATGCCGGCGGCGCCGGCCTTGCCTCGTCGCCGGATTTCCCGCACCCGGATGCCGACACGAGCAGGGCGCAGAGGACGGCTATCGGCGGCTGCAGAATTTGCTTCGGCAGACCGATCATGCCTGGCGGTGTTTCAACATCACCTGTTGCCACTGCGCCGGGCCGGTCTGATGCACCGAATTGCCCCGCGCATCCACGGCCACGGTCACCGGCATGTCCCTGACCTCGAGTTCCCGGATCGCTTCCATGCCCAGCTCCGCGAAGGCAATCACGCGCGACGCAGTGATGGCCTTCGAGACGAGGTAGGCGGCGCCGCCGATGGCGATCAGGTACACCGCACCGTGCCTGCGGATGGCCTCGATGGCCGCCGGCCCGCGTTCCGCCTTCCCGATCATGCCGATCAGCCCGGTCTTCGCCAGCATCAATTCCGTGTACTTGTCCATGCGCGTCGCCGTGGTGGGGCCGGCGGGTCCGACGACTTCGTCGCGCACCGGATCCACCGGTCCCACGTAATAGATAAAGCGGTTGGTGAAGTCCACGCCCTCCGGCAGCGGTTGCCCGGCGTCGAGCAGTTTCTGCAACTGCCTGTGCGCGGCGTCGCGGCCGGTGAGCAGGCGGCCGTTGAGCAACAGCGTTTCTCCCGGCTGCCATTGCGCGATCTGGTCCCGCGTCACGGTGTCGAGGTTGACGCGCCGCGCATTCGGGCCGCTCTCCCATTTGATGTCCGGCCAATGGGAGATATCCGGCGGGGTCTGCAGCACGGGGCCGGAGCCATCCAGCGTGAAGTGCGCGTGCCGCGTGGCGGCGCAGTTCGGGATGATGGCAACCGGAAGCGAGGCCGCGTGGGTCGGGTAATCGCGGATCTTGACGTCCAGCACGGTGGTCAGCCCGCCCAGTCCCTGCGCGCCGATGCCGAGTTCGTTGACACGCCGGTAGATCTCAAGGCGCAATTCCTCCAGGCGGTTTTGCGGACCACGCGCCTTGAGCGTCGGCATGTCCACCGGTTCCAGCAATGCCTCCTTGGCGAGGATCGCCGCCTTTTCCGCGGTGCCGCCAATGCCGATGCCCAGTATGCCCGGCGGGCACCAGCCGGCACCCATGCCGGGCACGGTCTTCACGACCCAGTCCACGATGTCGTCGTTGGGGTTCAGCATCGCCAGCCTGGCCTTGTTCTCGGAACCGCCGCCCTTGGCCGCCAGATTGACGCTGACCTTGTCGCCGGGCACGACCCGCATGTGAATGACTGCCGGTGTGTTGTCGCCGGTGTTGCGGCGTTTGCCGGCCGGGTCGCTCACGATGGATCCGCGCAGCACGTTGTCCTGCTGCAGGTAGGCGCGCCGCACGCCCTCGTTAATCATGTCCTCGACGCCCATGGTTGCCTGCCAGCGCACGTCCATGCCGATCTCCACGAAGGCATCCACGATGCCGGTGTCCTGGCACACGGGACGGCGTCCTTCGGCGCACATGCGCGAGTTCACCAGGATCTGCGCGATCGCGTCCTTCGCCGCCGGGGACTCTTCCATGTCGTAAGCCTGTTTCATGGCCTGCACAAAATCCAGCGGGTGAAAATACGACATGAATTGCAGCGCATCGGCGACGCTGGCGATCAGATCTTCCTGGCGAATCGTTTTCATGTGCGGATGGGGGTCATGCACGCCCGGGCATTAATGGTTATCATTGTAGCGCGGTCCGCGTGCTGCCGGGGCGAGAGGCTCGTGCCCTGAACAGACCGGCCCTGACCCTGGAGGCGATGCAAATGAAGACGGTGCTGCTGACAGACGACAACGAAGACATCGTGGAACTGGTCAAACTCGTGCTCGCGAATTCCGGTTACCGGCTCGACACGGCAGCGGACGGCGCCCAGGCAGTGGCGCACTGCCTCAGGGATCCGCCGGACCTCGTGCTGATGGACCTGAACATGCCCACGCTGAACGGTTTCGAGGCAACGCAGCAGTTGCGGGCCAAGGGGTTCAAGAATCCCATCGTGATCCTGACCGCATCCGAATCGGAGGCGGACCGCAAGCGGGCCCGGGAAGCCGGGTGCAACGGATACATCCTCAAGACGCTGAACATGGATGACGTGGAAAAGGCGCTGGATCGCTTTCTTGTGGACTCCGGCGGGATCGACTGATTCCGGCGCCATATACAGCGGTCCCCGCCCGCCGGTACTGCGGCGGGCTCCTCCAGCTTTCCCTATTCATGGCCGATTCCCTGCACCAGCTGAATGTCAGTTACGTGGCCGCCGAGGATCGGCTGCTGTTGCGCGTCTCCACGCTCGGCGGCGACGAATACCGCATCTGGCTCACACGCCGGTTCTGCGCGCTGCTGAATGGCATTCTTCAGAAACAGATGGAGCAGTTCGGCGGGGCACCGGTGCTCGCCGCCAGCAACGAGGCGCGGCAACTGTTCAAACATGGGGCGATGGAAAAAAAGTTCGAGGCCGGGAACAGCATCAGCTTCCCGCTGGGCGAGTCCGGCATCCTCGCCCACAGGATCAATTCCCGGATCGGCGAGGATGGCGTGCTGGCCTTGCAAATCCTGCCCGGCAAGGGGGAAGGCGTCACGCTGAATCTGAATCAGACACTGTTATACATGTTCTACAACCTGCTGGCGCAGGGCATGGAACAGGCGGAATGGCATCTGGCCGCCGGGCGACCGGACGCGAAGGTGCACTGAATTCAATTGGCCCAGTTCTGGACCTTCAGGCCCGGAACGCGCCTGAACTCGCGTTCGTTATTCGTGACGAGCACCAGGCTGGACGCCCTGGCATGTGCCGCAATCCAGAGATCGTTCCCGCCAATCAAATCTCCTTTTGCTTCCAACTCAGCCCTGATCTCGCCGTACTCTTGCGCGGCGTTTTCGGGCAGTGGCAAGACCGGAAGCAGTGACGTGAGATCAGTCAAGCGCGCCAGCGCGATCTCCCGCTGCCGGCTCTTCTCGGCGCCATAAAGAAGTTCTCCGCAGGTCACTACGGACAAGGCCGCTTCCCCAGGCGTCAATTTCCTGAAGCGCGCCAGTACTCCTGGGGGGCGTCGCTGGCGGATGTATATGCAGATGTTGGTGTCGAGGAGGAAGCGGGCGGCCATTACAGACCCTTTCTTCGCTGCGGGACATCGTCCTTGCGTCCACCCGTGAAAAAGTCATCCGGCATATCGGCAAGGAGATGAAACGCAGCGGCCATGCCGCGGGGCTTTTCCTTCAATACGATTTCATCGCCACGCCGGAAAATCTCGACCTCCGGGGCGCTCACGCGAAACTGTTTCGGCAGGCGCACGGCCTGGCTGTTCCCCGATTTGAAGACCCTGGCAGTCGTCATTGTCGCCACATCATGAATGTATATACGATATAGTATATACAATCAGCGGTCAGGATTTCAATACCGATGCCGTCGGGGCGCCCGACGTTCAAAATCAGCGGCGCGCCGATGGCACATGACATCAGTTCATCAGCCCCACCTTGGTTGATTTTCGCCGACGTCGTATTCGCCACGGACGGCAAAACCGCGGTCGGTTGACTTGCCTTCGGAGAACATGATGGCGTAGTTCATGTGAAAGTCGTCGATCCATGACGATTGGAATGACTTCGTCATTGAATTGAACGCCAGCAACTCTTCGCCGTGCTAGCGCCGCCGCGCTGTCCGCGGCGTTCGGTCGAGGGCACTGTTCGGCGTCATTGTATGTTCCTGCGCCGAGCAATCAATGTCGGATTGCTCGACGCCATAGACTTCGTTGATGCGCTTCCATATTTCAGACGTGTCTGACGATCCCATCTCCGTGAAATCGCGGACATCCGATTCGTCGGAAATGACGTAGTCGCCTTGGAAAAGATTGAATACCTCCCCCATGAACTCGCTTGCGATCTGAGCGAATTCTTCAATGCGTTCCGTCGAAGCGAATGTGATTTTCTTCCCTTTAAACCGACCCTTGGATATGACGCTGTCGTCGTTGCTCATATCGTTATTGCATGCACTCTATTTGACGCCGAACGGGTCGCATAAGGCGCGCGCTTCAGCGCGTCGCCCTTGAGCGATGGTTATGCGGCGATTTGCTCGTAGGAGAAATGCGGAGCGCCAGCGCGTTTGGAAGCGTACTCAATAGTAATTGAGCATACTTGCCCTTCGCGGTCATAGTCGAGCAGCGTGTTTTCGTCGAGATCGCGCGTCTCGGCGGTTGGCATGTCTCGGAGTTC
>JACORW010000068.1 GCA_016179185.1 Gammaproteobacteria bacterium
AAGCACCTACCTGCAGTGGGCACGCCGCTATATTCTCTTTCATGGCAAGCGCCACCCCCGCGATATGAATGCGGAGTGCGTAGTCTCGTTTCTTAATTACCTGGCGCGTGATCGCCATGTGTCAGCTTCGACGCAGAATCAGGCACTGAACGCGATCGTTTTTCTTTACAAGCAGGTATTGCAAAAGCCGCTGGAGGAATTCGAACAACTCGTGCACGCACGGCGTCCGCGCCGGTTGCCGACGGTGCTGACACGCGACGAAGTGAAGGCAGTCTTGGCGCGTCTTGAAGATCCCTATCTCACCATGGCGCTGTTGATGTATGGCGGCGGTCTGCGCCTGAATGAGTGCCTGCGCCTGCGCATCCTGGATGTGGATTTCGGGCGCGGCGAGCTGCTGATCCGTCGAGGAAAGGGCGACAAGGATCGCGTCACGGTTCTGCCCCGGTCCGCCGTGCCCGGACTGCGGGATAGCATTGTGCGGACGAGCAATCTGTTTGAACGCGATATGGCGCTCGGCATACACCACATCGATCTGCCTGTTGGCCTGGCGCGCAAATTCCCCAATGCCGGGCGCGAGCTTAAATGGCGCTTTGTCTTTTCGTCAGAGCTGCTTTCCCAGGATCCCCGTACCGGGGCGCGCGGCCGTCACCATATTCACAGTGATTCTTTCAGTCGTGCCTTCAGGGCGGCGGTGCGTAAGTCGGGCGTGATGAAATACGTCAGTGCCCATACTCTGCGCCACAGCTTCGCCACCCACATGCTGGAGGCGGGTTACGACATCCGTACGGTGCAGGAACTTCTCGGCCATGCGCATGTGAACACGACGATGATCTACACCCATGTGCTGAACCGGGGCGGGCGCGGCATCATCAGCCCGGCGGATCGGGAATGAGCATGCCGGCGCGACTTGCCCGTGACCCGGCGCCGCTGCACACTATTTGTCCATGAACACGCTTGTCTTTGACATCGAAACCATCCCCGATCTGGACGCGGGCCGGCGCCTGTATGACCTCGAGGGCCTGTCGGACCACGACGTGGGCGAGGTCATGTTCATGAAGCGCCGCCAGGATTCCGGCGGCAGCACGGATTTCCTGCGCCACCATCTCCATCGCGTCGTCGCCATCTCCGTGCTGCTGGCCGCCGGGGACAAGGTGAGCCTGTGGTCCCTGGGCAAACCCGAATCCACCGAGTCGGAACTGGTGCAGCGTTTCTTCGAGGGTATCGAGAAGTACACGCCGCTGCTGGTGACCTGGAACGGCCGCGGTTTCGATCTGCCGGTTCTGCATTACCGCGCACTGCTGCACGGGGTGCAGGCCGCGCGTTACTGGGAGACGGGCGGCGAGGATCAGTCCTTCCGCTGGAACAATTACCTGAATCGTTTCCACGAGCGCCACACGGATCTCATGGACGTGCTGGCCGGCTACGAGGGCCGCGCTTCAGCGCCGCTGCATGAGATCGCAACGATGCTCGGTTTCCCCGGCAAGCTGGGCATGGACGGCGGGGATGTGTGGGAACGCTGGCTGGCCGGGGGGATCGAGGCCATCCGCGACTACTGCGAGACGGATGTGCTGAATACGTATCTGGTATTTTTGCGGTTTCAGTTGATGCGCGGCCGGCTCACCGCTGCCGGCTACGATGCCGCCTGCGCCCGCGTGCGCAAGCTGCTGCACGAAGATGGGCGCGATCACCTGCGCCGGTTCGACGCCGCCTGGAGTAAATGAACAGGCCGCGTCCGCGCCCGCCTTCGGCCGCGCCGGCCGAGGTCGTGATTGAATCCCTGTCCCACGAAGGCCGCGGCGTAGCCCGCGTCAACGGCAAGACCATGTTTGTCGAGGGAGCATTGCCCGGCGAGCGCGTTCGCGCCCGTTATCTGCGCGAGCATCGCCGCTACGATGAGGCCATTGCAGAGGAAATCCTGGCAGTTGCGCCGGATCGGGTGCCGCCAACCTGCCGTCATTACGGCGTGTGCGGCGGGTGCAGTCTCCAGCATCTGGATCGTGCGGCGCAGTTGCGCCACAAGGAGTCCATCCTGCTGGAACAGTTGCGGTACGCAGGTGGGATCGTGCCGCGGTGCGTGTTGCCGCCATTGCACAGCCCGGGCGAGGGTTACCGGTATCGCGGGCGGTTGAGCGCGCGTTACGTCCCGGCGAGCAGGCAGGCGCGGGTGGGTTTTCGCGAGCGGCGCAGCAGTCTGATTGCCGCGATCGAGCGCTGCGAAGTGTTGCATCCGCGCATCGGCACGTTGTTGCCGCGGTTGTCGGACTTGCTGGGCGCGCTGACCGTTGCCGATGCGGTGCCGCAGATTGAGCTGGCGATCAGCGAGGCCGACTGCGGCCTCGTGCTGCGCCATCTGCGGCCGCTGGCGGCGGCAGACCTTGAACTGTTGACGGCCTTTGAACAGGATCACGGCGTGCGCTGGTTCGTGCAGCCCGGCGGCGACGATACTGTGCAGCCGCTGGATGCCTCCCGGCCGCCGCGCCTGGGTTACCGGCTGGAGGAGTTCGACGTGGAGATCCGGTTCGGACCCACCGACTTCACGCAGGTCAACTTTCACATCAACCGGCAATTGGTGAGCTGCGTCGTGGCGCTGCTGGATCCCGGCGCGGCAGAACAAGTGCTCGACCTGTTCTGCGGACTCGGAAACTTCTCGCTGCCGCTGGCGCGTCGCGCCGGCCATGTCGCCGGCGTGGAAGGGCTGGCGAGACTCGTGGCCGGGGCGCGGGACAATGCGGCGCGCAACGGCATCGCAAACGCCGAATTCATCGCTGCCGATCTCGCGCGCGAAGATCTTGCCGCTCCGTTCCTGGCCGGACGCTGGGATAAGATACTCCTCGATCCGCCCCGGGCCGGGGCGCGGGAGGTGCTTGCAGCGCTGAATCACGCAACGGTGCGGACCCTGGTGTATGTGTCCTGTAATCCGGCCACGTTCGCCCGCGACGCGGCGCTGCTCGTGCACGGAAAGGGGTACACACTCGATCAGGTGCGCGTAGTGGACATGTTTCCGCACACGGCCCACGTGGAATGCCTCGCCCGGTTCACCCGGCAATGAGGTGGGGCGCATGTGGGGCCGGGTTTACCTGGCCGGACTGTCCCCGGACACAATGACCTCTGAAACCCGCATAGAAATCTCCCTCCCCGATCAACGCCTGACGCTGTTCAGCACCGGTGCGGGACCGGCGCAATTCCCCGTTTCCACCGCGAAGAACGGCCCCGGCGAGCGCATGGACAGTTATTGCACGCCGCGCGGCGCCCACGTCATCGCGGAGAAGATCGGCGCCGGCGCGGCGCCCGGAACGGTATTTGTCGGCCGCCAGACCACCGGCGAGATCTACGCGCCGGCACTGCGCGCCGCGCATCCGGGCCGTGACTGGATCCTGACGCGCATCCTGTGGCTCGCCGGCATTGAGCCGGGCCGTAACCAGGGCGGGGAGGTGGATTCGTACCGGCGATACATTTATATACATGGCGCGCCGGCGGACGTGCCCATGGGCCGGCCGGGCTCTGCGGGCTGCATCCGCATGACCAATGCCGACGTCGTCTGGCTGTTTGACCGTGTGGAAGTCGGCACGCCGGTGCTGATCCGGGAGTAAGTCCGGCTCACCCGGACCGGGGATGCGCCGTTTCCGGCGCGGCTGGTAATCTTCATCCCCGTCGAATCACGGTGTCTCGGCCACGGAACGGCCATGGACCACCGCCAAGGCCATGGAACCGGCGTCCCATCCCGATCATTATTTATCCGCATTGCGCTGCCTGGCCGTGTGTGCCCGGCTGCGCGGCGTTCCCGTGGACGCCGATCGGCTGCTGCACGCCAATCCCCCGGGCGCCGATCCGGAAACGGATCTGCTGCGCGCCGCCGCACGGCTGGGCTTCAGGTCCCGCGCGCTTGACTGTGACAGGGCGCGCCTGCCGGAACTGGCGGCGCCGTTCCCGGCGCGACAGCGCTCCGGTGCGTGGTGCGTGGTGGCCGGCATCGAACCGGACCGGCTGCTGATCTGGTCCGCGGAGGGCGGGTCGGAGCGGGTGGCCGCCGAGGCCTTCTGCGAACGCTGGAGCGGCCGCGTGATCCTCCTGCGCCACGAGCGCGATTCGCCGTCAGCGCAGCGGTTCGGCTGGTCGTGGTTCGTGCCGTCACTGGCGCGCCACGGGCGGCTTCTGGGTCAGGTTCTGCTGGCCACGCTGGTGGTGCAAATGCTGGCGCTGCTGGCGCCGTTGTTCTTTCAGGTCGTGATCGACAAGGTCCTGGCGCACCATGGCTTGACGACGCTGGACGTGCTGGCCGTCGGTCTGCTGCTGGCTTCGCTGTTCGAGGTCGTCCTGACGGCGTTGCGCAATTACGTGCTGGCGCACACCGGCAACCGCATTGACGTGAGCCTCGGTGCGGACCTGTTTTCCAGGCTGTTGTCCTTGCCGGCCTGCTGGTTCGAGGCGCGGCGCGTCGGCGACGTCGTGGCGCGGGCACGGGAGCTGGAGCACATTCGCGCGATCCTGACCGGCCCGGCACTGACGGCGATCCTGGAGTTCATGTTCGCGCTGGTCTTCCTGGTGGTGCTGTGGCTGTTCAGCGCGACGCTGTCGCTGGTCGTGGCGGCGTTCATTACCGCCCATGTGCTGCTGATGTTCATCGCGACGCCGCTGCAACGGCGCCGGATTGCCGACCAGGGGCAGCGGGCGGCGGACGTCCAGGCGTTTCTGGTAGAGACCGTGTCCGCCATGGATGCGATCAAGTCCAATGCCGTGGAGCCGCTGCAATGCCGGTCGTGGGAGGATCTGCTGGCTTCCCACGCGCGCAGCGCCTGGCGCGCGGCCACCCTCGGCAATGTTGTGTCGCAGTCCGCGGCGCTGCTCTGCAAGTTATCGCAGGTGGTGATCCTGTGGCTCGGCGCGCGCCAGGTGTTGCAGGGTGAGTTGACCATCGGCCAGCTGGTCGCGTTCAACATGATCGCGGCGCGCGTGAACGCCCCGGTGCTGCGGCTGGTGCAACTGTGGCAGGAATTGCAGCAGGCCGGAGTTTCGTTACAGCGCCTGCGTGACATTCTGGAGGCGCCGCGCGAGCCGGCATTGTGGACTGCAGGCCGTGCCCCGTTGCCGCGGTTGCGGGGCCGGTTCACGCTGTCGGATGTTTCTTTTCAGTACCGGCCCGGCAGCGAGGACGTGTTGCGGGGCGTGTCGCTCGAGATAGCGCCCGGCACGGTCGTCGGTGTCGTCGGGCCGTCCGGGTCCGGCAAGAGCACCCTGGCGCGGTTGCTGCAGCGGATCATCGTGCCGCAACGGGGCCGGATCCGGCTGGACGGCGTGGACCTGTCGCTGCTGGATCCGTCCTGGCTGCGGCGCCGCGTTGCCGTTGTGCAGCAGGAGGCGCGCCTGTTTCAGCGCAGCGTGCGCGAAAACATCGCGCTCTGCGATCCGGGCGCGGAGCTGAGCCGCGTCGCGCGCGCCGCGTCGCTGGCCGGCGCCCACGAGTTCATCGTGCGCCTGCCGCAGGGCTATGAGACGGTGATCGGCGCGCAGGGCCAGTCATTGTCCGGCGGCCAGCGCCAGCGCATCGCGCTGGCACGGGCGCTGTTCATGGAACCCGCCGTACTCATCCTGGACGAGGCCACGAGCGCGCTGGATATCGAATCGGAGCAGGCCGTCCAGTGCCGCATGCGGGAGTTGTGCCGCGGGCGCACGGTGATCATCATCGCCCATCGCCTGAGCGCGCTGAGCTGCGCCACGCAGGTCGCGGTGCTGGAGGAAGGGCGCATCACCGCGCACGGCACGCCGGCGGAGCTGGCGCGCGGCGACGGGTTTTTCGCGCGGCTGGTGAGGGCGCAAACAGGGAAGATTGAAAGTGAAAAGTGGAAAGCGGAAAGGAGAAAACACGGGTTAGAATAGTCGGAGAGAACGCCGACAGTCTTTCCGGAGCCACCGTGTCACTGGGCCCCATCATGCTGGACCTCAACGGTCCGGCGCTCAGCGCGCAGGAACGCGAACTGCTGCGCCATCCGCTCATCGGCGGCGTGATCCTGTTCACGCGCAATTACGAGTCCCCGGAACAGCTCGCGGAACTCACGGCAGCGATCCACACTGTGCGCAAACCGCCGTTGCTGATTGCCGTGGACCACGAGGGCGGCCGCGTGCAGCGCTTTCGCGCGGGATTCTCCCCGCTGCCGCCATGCCGCGCATACGGCAAACTGCACGGCAAGTCGCCGGCGCGGGCCTTGGCGCTGGCGCAGCAGGGCGGCTGGCTCATGGCGGCGGAACTGCGCGCCCTGGGCGTGGACCTGAGCTTTGCGCCGGTGCTGGATCTTGATCGCGGCGTCAGCGGCGTTATCGGCGACCGGGCCTTCCATCGCGATCCCGAAATGGTGGCCCTGCTTGCCCGGCGTTTCATGGAGGGCATGAAGGCCGCGGGCATGGCTGCGGTGGGCAAGCATTTTCCGGGACACGGCAGCGTGAGCGCGGATTCCCATCATGCGGCACCGGTGGACAATCGTGCCCTGGAGGATATCCGGCTCAGCGATCTGGTGCCGTTCGAACGCCTGATCCACTCGGGCCTGCCGGCGCTGATGCCTGCACACGTGATTTATCCGGGCGTGGACACGCTGCCGGCGGGGTTCTCGCCGCGCTGGCTCCGGGACGTCCTGCGCGGACAGCTGGAATTTCGCGGCGCAATCTTCAGTGACGACATCGCCATGGCCGGCGCAGAAGCGGTCGGCGATTTTCCGGCACGGGCCGACGCGGCGCTGGGCGCCGGCTGCGATATGGTGCTGATCTGCAATAATCAGCCGGAGGCGATCCGGGTGCTGGATTCGCTGACGTTCACCGCGGACCCGGTATCGCAAAGCCGGGTGATGCGCTTGCACGGCAGTCCCCAGCGCGTGGATGCGGAAGCATTGCGCGCCGGCCGCGACTGGCATTCGGCAGTGGCATCCATGGCGGAGCTCGTGGGCACGCCGGAACTGGGGTTGGGAGATGATTCGGTACTGGTTTGAGATAGTGCTGTTGCTGTTCGGTTGCATATCCGCGGTCGTCGCGGATCAGGCGCCCGAGTGTCGCCCGCTGCAACCGGGCAGGGTCGAATACGACGGGCCGGCGCGGTTCGATCAGGGGCTGCTGTGGGAGATCAGGTCGGCCGGCGGCACAAGCCACATTTTCGGGACGATTCACGTTGCCGACGATGAAATCGTCACGCTGCCGGTGCCGGTCAACGAGCGTTTTCAGGCAGCCGGTACGTTCGTCATGGAGGTCGTGCCGGCGCCGGAAGACGTGATGGAAATGGCCGCGCTGATGTACTTTACCGATGGCCGGAAACTGGATGCGCTGATATCGCAACCGCTGTACCGCCGCGTTGTGCAGATCCTGACCGATTACAACCTGCCCGAGGAGGCCATCGCCGCGATGCGGCCATGGAGCGCCTACCTGACCATGAGCTATCCCGCGGACATGCGCCCGGTACTCGATTTGCAATTGCTGGAACACGCACAGGCCGCCGGGCTTGCAACCCACGGTCTGGAATCGCTCGCCGAGCAGGGGCGGATTTTCAGTGAACTCGACACCGCGGATCAGTTGCGCCTGCTCGCCGACACGGCCTGCCATCACGATCGCCTGCGCGAAGACATGGAGGCGATGAAGCGCCTTTATTTGCAGCGCGATCTGAAAGGCATGTTCGTGTACGGACAAAAGCACGCGTTCGCTGACAACACGCTGTACGAGGAACTGGCCGAGCGGCTGCTGACGCGCCGAAATGGCGTGATGGCGGACCGCCTGAAGCCCTATCTGGACGCGGGCAGGGCGTTCATTGCCATCGGTGCGATGCATCTGCCGGGACGGGAGGGGGTCCTGAACCGGCTGGTGCAGCAGGGGTATGCGGTGGAGAGGGTGTATTGAGAAGGGAATGTGATTCGTGAAGCGTGAAAGAGAACCTGATCAACTGGTTTTGACTTTCACGAGATACGCTTCACGAGATACGAGATACGGGTTCAACCGAGATACGCTTCACGAGATACGAGATACGGGTTCAACCGAGATACGATCAGATGCCAGTCCGCCAAACCATCACCTCCGGCCTCGTCCCGGTAAAGATCTACACCGACGACATCGAACCCTCGGCCATGCAGCAGCTCCGGGATCTGGGACAGCTCGACATCGTGTACGGGCACGTGGCGGCCATGCCGGACGCGCACACGGGGATCGGCTCCACGGTCGGCGCGGTCATCCCGACGCAGGGTGCGATCATTCCTGCCGCCGTGGGCGTGGACATCGGCTGCGGCATGAACGCCTTGCGCCTGTCGCTGGAAGCAGGGCAGTTGCCGGACAACCTGCGGCTCGTGCGCGCCGCGATCGAGTCCGCGGTGCCGGTGGGATTCTCCGCCCACGATCAGCCGGTCGTGCGGTCGGGAGAGCTGAAAGATCTCGGCCGCAGGCTGCGGCAGATCTTCGATCGACATCCGCAGCTCAAACGTATGCAGAGAAACGCCGACCGGGTATGGGCGCAGCAACTGGGTTCACTGGGCGGCGGCAATCACTTCATCGAACTGTGCATTGACGAGAGCGGGCGCGTCTGGGTGATGCTGCACTCGGGCAGCCGCGGCGTGGGCAACGCCATCGGCCGCTATTTCATCGATCTGGCGCGCAAGGATATGACCCGGCAGCAGGCGCAACTGCCGCACCGCGACCTCGCTTACCTCAGGGAAGGCTCGGAGCATTTCGATGACTACGTGGAGGCGGTGCATTGGGCGCAGGAATATGCGCTGGTGAACCGCCGCGAGATGATGCGCCTGATTCTCGAAGCCGTTGCGCCGCATCTGCCGCCGTTTCAATGCACCGCCGAGGCCATCAATTGCCACCATAACTATGTGGCCATCGAACAGCACGCAGGACAACGGCTGTACATCACGCGCAAGGGGGCGATCCGCGCCGGCCAGGGGGAACTCGGCATCATTCCCGGGAGCATGGGCGCGCGTTCATTCATCGTGCGCGGCAAGGGCAATCCCGAGTCCTGGTGTTCCTGCGCCCATGGCGCCGGACGGCGGATGAGCCGCACCGACGCGCGCCGGCGATTCAGCCGCGCGGACCTGGAACAGCAGACTGCCGGCGTCGAGTGCCGGAAGGATACGGGAGTCGTTGACGAAATCCCCGGCGCCTACAAGGACATTGACACGGTCATGGCGAACCAGTCGGACCTGGTGGACGTCGTGCACACGCTGAAGCAGGTGGTGTGCGTGAAGGGGTGAGGGAAGCCGTATCTCGTGAAACGTGAAGCGTGAAGCGTGAAGCGTGAAAGAGAGCCTGAGCAACTGGTTTTGACTTTCACGAGATACGCTTCACGAACGACGAGATACGGGTTCAAGCGAGATACGCTTCACGAGCTACGATTTTCCAGCCACCAGCCACCAGCCACCAGTCACCAGCCACCATCTAGTTTATTGCCCCCGCAAGCAATCCCCGGTACTTCTTCACGAGCGGCCCTTCGTTATTGAGCAGCGCAAATACATCCACCATCGCGCGGCGCCCGCCATCGTCGCGGTAGCGCCGATCCTGGCGGATGACCCTCAGCAGGTTCTCCATGGCGGGCTCATATCGCTCCGCCAGCACCTGGCGGGCCGCCAGCGCGAAGCGTGCATCCAGATTCTCGCTGTCCTCGGTCACCTGCCGCTCCAGGTCGCTCAACGGCGGTGCGTCCCCGGCGGCACGCGCGAATGCCAACCGGGCGTACAGCAGCCGGTAGGCATCCTCCTGCGCGACATTGGTCGGCAGGCCGCGCAACAGTGTCTCCAGTTCGTCCAGTTCGCCGGCCTGGAGCAAGGCATTACCCAGCTCGGGATGGATCCGGTAATTGATCGGGTCCTCCGCCAGGGCCTGTCGCAGCAGCGCGCAGGCCTGTTGCGCGTTGCCGTCGCCGAGCGCGGCGCGCGCCTTCCCGACCAGTTCGTCGGACGCTCGCGGCAAAAACGGTTCCAGCATGTGCCGGACGGCATCCGCCGGCAGCACGCCGCTGAACTGCGTGACTGCCGCGCCCCCGGCGAACAGGATAACCGTGGGTACGCTGCGGATCGCGAATCTGGCGGCCAGTTGGGGTTCGCGATCGATGTCCACCTTCACCATCGCCAGCCGATCGCCATACTCCCCTGCCAGCTGTTCGAGGATCGGGGCGAGCATGGTGCACGGCTGGCACCAGGTGGCCCAGAAATCCACGAGCACGGGTCTGCGGGCGGATTCCCCGACCACACGCTCGTCGAATTGCGCCGCGCTGATGTTGTCCACGGCGACAAAAATAAGGACTTTGGCATGAATTGCAAGTCCGGACATTGGTAATTGGTCCGATCACGGAGCCGCCGCTGCGGTAAAATTCCGCCCGAAAAGGTCAAGGAGCAGGACATTGCGTTTTACCAAGATGCACGGCACCGGCAACGACTTTGTCGTGCTGGACGGTTTTTCCCAGACGCTGACTCTGGATTCGGCGCGCATCACGGCGCTTGCCGATCGGCGCTACGGCGTAGGTTGCGATCAGGTGCTGGTGCTGGAGCCAGGCGCCCAGGATGGTGCCGACGCGCGCTACCGCATCTTCAATGCCGACGGCGGCGAGGTGGAACAGTGCGGCAACGGCGCGCGCTGCGCGGCGGATTATCTGCTGCGCGCCGGGCGCGCGCGGGGCACCACGATACGACTGCAATCCCGCGCCGGCCTGCTGGCCGTGGATGCGGTCGGTCCCGGGGAATATCGCGTAAACATGGGCGTGCCCGCGTTTGAGCCGGCGCAGATCCCGTTGCGCCGCCCGCAACGGGCTGCAAATTACTCGATCGATCTCGCCGGCGGTGCGCTGGAATTTGCGGCGCTATCCATCGGCAATCCCCATGCGGTGATTGTGGTCCCGGATGTGGATCGGGCGCCGGTTGCGGCCGTGGGCGCGGCGCTGCAGGCGTCCGCTGATTTTCCGAACAGCGTCAATGTGGGATTCATGCAGGTCTGCGCTCCGGATCGCATACGCCTGCGGGTGTTTGAGCGCGGCGCCGGCGAAACGCTGGCGTGCGGCAGCGGCGCCTGCGCCGCGGTCGTCACGGGGCGGCAGATGCATGGTCTGGGCGCGGCGGTCCGGGCAGAGTTGAAAGGCGGAGCGCTGCTCATAGAATGGCAGGGCGAAGGGCAGCCGGTCTGGCTGACCGGACCCGCAATCCGGGTTTTCGAGGGCAGCATTGACTTATGAATGATGTGGACAACCCCGGGCTGGATGCGGATGCAGTGGCGGATTATCTGCGCCGGCATCCGGAGTTCTTTCAGCAGCACCCGGCGCTGCTGGCGGAACTGGAGATCCCGCATGATCGGGGGGACGCCGTGTCGCTGGTCGAGCGGCAGGTCGCGGCGCTGCGTGAGCAGAACCAGAAAAGCCGGCAGCGCTTGCTCGAATTGTTCGACATCGCGCGCCGCAACCAGGAGCTGGCGACGCGCATGCACCAGTTGGCGCTGAGCCTCATGGATGCGGGGGACCCGCGCGACATCTTTGCCGCGCTGTATGACAACCTGCGCGCCAATTTCAACGCCGGGCGCGTGGCGGTGCGACTGTTCGCGAAACCCGCGTTCATTGATTTTTACGCCGGGGAGGAGTTCGCCGGCCCCGGCGTGGAGGAGGCGAAGCTGTTCCGCGCGGTGATTGACAAGGGCAGGCCGCTGACGGGAAGGCTGAAGCGCCAGCAACAGGTGTTTCTGTTCGGCGACGGCGGTGACGACATCCATTCCGCGGTGCTGGTGCCGTTGCGCGGCGAGCGCTGGGGCGGCGTCCTCGCCATCGGCAGCCCGGACCCGACGCGGTTCCAGGAACACATGGGGGTCGAGCTGCTCACCAACCTGGGCGAGATGCTGAGTTTGATCCTCAAACCCTGGATTTCCACAAAATAACCGCGGGTGACCGGCGGCACCGGGATCAGCAATGGGCATGGGGCGGGCAGCGGTTCAGCAACTGGACGATTTCCTTCGCTCTGTGCAGCATCTTTCTCCGCACACGCGCAATGCCTACCGGCGTGACCTCGAGGCATTGCGGGCATACTGCGAGCGCGAGGGTGTCGAGCGCTGGAGCAGGCTGGATGGAGCGCGGCTGGGCGCCTTTGTCGCGCAGCGCCACCGCCTGGGCCTGGGCGGGCGCAGCCTGCGACGCAATCTGTCTGCGGTGCGCGCGTTTTTCCGGTACCTGAATCGCAGCGGACTGGCCGTTGCCAATCCCGCCGTGGGTCTGGTGACGCCCAGGACACCGCGCCTGCTGCCGCGCGCGCTGGACGTGGATCAGGCCGGGCAGTTGATGCGCATTCCCGGCGATGACGCGCTCGCGGTCAGGGATCGCGCCATCCTCGAATTGATGTATTCCGGCGGCCTGCGGCTGTCGGAAGCCGTCGCGCTCGATCTGGAGGGCATAGACTGGATAGACGGCACCGCCACCGTGCTCGGCAAGGGCAGCAAGATGCGCAAGGTGCCGGTGGGACGGTACGCGGATGCCGCGCTCAAGGCGTGGCTCAAGGTCCGCGCCAGCTTCGCCGCTGCGCAGGAACGCGCGCTGTTTGTGAGCAGCCGTGGAACGCGCATCAGTCCCCGATCCATCCAGGAGCGGATGCGGCAATGGGCGATCCGGCTCAAGCTGCCGGTGCACGTTCATCCGCACATGCTGCGCCACTCGTTTGCCACGCACATGCTCGAATCCAGCGGCGACCTGCGCGCGGTGCAGGAGCTGCTCGGCCATGCCGACATCAGCACGACGCAGGTGTACACCCATCTCGATTTTCAGCATCTGGCGCGCGTCTACGACCAGGCGCATCCGCGGGCGAAGCGGACCAGGCCGCGCTAGCAGGTTGATGCAAAACGTGATGAGCGCAGCCAGAACAAGGCGCGAGCCCCCGAAAAACCGGACGACTACAGGGATGTAGGAGGTAGACAACGTCAGGAACGAGTTGTCGGGTGTACACGCCAGTACATGAGGCCAGGAAAGGCCAATTCAGAGGGGGCGAGCAACGCAGTTATGGCAAGCGCAATAGTTTTGCATCAACCTGCCAGCGGCCTGCAACGGCCCGGCTGACATGTCCGGAACGAGCGGCGCGCGGCTCAAGCCGTACCTCGCCGAACTGAAGGCCGGGCAGGCCTATGCGTGGTGCGCATGCGGCCGCAGCAGGCGCCAGCCATTCTGTGATGGTTCCCATGCCGGCTCGGGCATTGAGCCGGTTCGATTCACAGTGCCGGGCGATCGCGAGGCGCTGCTGTGTGGTTGCAAACGTACTGGCGACGCGCCGTTCTGCGACGGTACGCATAACTCGCTCGCGGACAGGTATGCGGCGGCCGATGCCGGCGAGATCGGCGCCTCCGCCCACATCCGGCCGACGCCGCGCGGCGGCGGCCGGACCGGAAAATCAAGGCTGGACGGCGGTTGCTTCGTCAGCACCGTTAACACGGCGGCGCTGGAGAAACACGGCACAACCCGGCTTGGGCCGGTGATAGGCGCGGCGGACGGCGCCCGCTGTCTGTCCCTGTGGTACATGGTGGCGGAGCCGGGGCGATCCGGCGTGTTGTCCTTCCCCGGCAGCGACACGGTGTTGTTTCTGCCCGCCGGGGAAGTGCAGGTGAACATCTCCGGCCGCGACTTCCGGGCGGTATCGGAATGCGGCATCTTCGTGCGCGCCGGCGAGGCATTCCGGATAAACAACGAGGGGACGACACCGCTGATTATGCTGCTGACCGTCTGCCCCCGGAAAGACGCGCCGCAATGGCTCGAATCCATGCCGCGCGCATTCGATGCCGCCATCCCGGGGCGCGTGTTTGGCGTGGACCATTCCCGGCGCGAACCGATGGCGGATCGCTTCTATCAGGTGCTGAACGGAGCGGAGAACGGATCGCGCGAAATCACCCAGTTCATCGGCGAGCTGCCGCGTTCCCGGGCGGCGGCGCACCGTCACCTCTACGAGGAGGCGATCATGATCCTGGGCGGCGCCGGATTCCTGTGGACGGAAACGGCGCATGCGTCAGTGGGCCCCGGCGACATCCTGTTTCTGCCCTGCAAACAGGTGCATTCCCTCGAATGCACGTCTGACGGCGGCATGCGGCTGGTGGGCGCCTTCTATCCCTCCGGCAGTCCGGCGATCAACTATTGAACCCGGGCGCCGGTTTTCCGCGACGCGGAACCGCGACGCGACCCGTTGCGGCCCTGGTCCGGCGCGCCTGAAAATCATTCGCCTGCGCAGGGACCGGACGCGTGCCGGCCGGCGCATCGTGTAAAATGCGCCCTCGCACCACCGGACTGCCCGCCCGTGAAACAGTTTGACGGCACCACCATCCTCTCCGTCCGCCGCAACGGGCGTGTCGTCGTGGGCGGCGACGGCCAGGTTTCCCTTGGCAATACCGTGATGAAGGGCAATGCGCGCAAGGTGCGGCGCCTGTTTCAGGACCGGATTCTTGCGGGTTTCGCCGGCGGGACCGCGGACGCGTTCACGTTGTTCGAGCGCTTCGAGGGCAAGCTGGAGAAACACCAGGGCAATCTGACGCGCGCCGCGGTGGAGCTGGCCAAGGACTGGCGCACCGATCGCATGCTGCGGCGGCTGGAAGCCATGCTGTGCGTCGCCGACACCGCCGTGTCGCTGATCATCTCAGGCAACGGCGACGTGATCGAGCCCGAGGACAGCATCATGGCCATCGGCTCCGGCGGTCAGTTCGCCCGCGCAGCCGCGCAGGCGCTGTTGCAGAACACCGAACTGCCGGCCCGCGACATCGTGGAGCGGTCGCTGGGCATTGCCGCGGACATCTGCATCTTCACCAACCGCAATCTGACCATCGAAGAGTTGGGCGCCTGAGGGGCGTTGCGATGTCCATGCAGGATCTGACGCCGCGGCAGATCGTCGCGGAACTCGACAAACACATCATCGGCCAGGACAAGGCCAAGCGCGCCGTTGCGATTGCGCTGCGCAACCGCTGGCGCCGGGCACGCGTGCCGGAGGCGTTGCGCAACGAGATCACGCCGAAGAATATTCTGATGATCGGTCCCACCGGCGTCGGCAAGACCGAGATCGCGCGGCGCCTGGCCCGGCTGGCGCATGCGCCGTTCATCAAGGTGGAGGCGACCAAATTCACCGAGGTGGGCTACGTCGGCCGCGACGTGGAATCCATCATCCGTGATCTGGCGGATGTGGCGGTGAAGATGCAGCGCGAAGCGGAGATGGCGAAGGTGCGGGATCGGGCCGAGTCGGCGGCCGAGGAACGCATCCTGGACATCCTGCTGCCGCCGGCGCGCGGCACCGATCCCGAGTCGCGGGCCGAGTCCAGCGCGACGCGCGAACGGTTCCGCGCGATGTTGCGCGAGGGGCAACTGGCGGACAAGGAAATCGAGACTGAAGTGTCCATGCCTGCCATCGGCGTCGAGATCATGGCCCCGCCCGGAATGGAGGAAATGACCAGCCAGTTGCAGAGCATGTTCCAGAGCATCTCCGGGGAGCGCAAGCGCAAGCGGCGCATCAAGGTGCGCGAGGCGCGCAGGCTGCTGGCGGAGGAGGAGGCGGCGCGCATGATCAACGAGGATGAGGTCAAACTGCACGCCCTGGAAAACATGGAGCAGAACGGCATCGTGTTCCTGGATGAGATTGACAAGATCACCGGCCGGTCCGAGACGCACGGGCCGGATGTGTCGCGCGAGGGCGTGCAGCGCGACCTGTTGCCGCTGGTTGAGGGCTGCACAGTGTCCACGCGCTACGGCATGGCGCGTACCGATCACATATTGTTCATCGCCTCGGGCGCGTTTCATCTCTCCAGGCCGTCGGACCTGATCCCGGAATTGCAGGGGCGGCTGCCGATCCGGGTCGAACTGGACGCGCTGGGCGTGGCGGAATTCCAGCGCATCCTGACCGAACCGGATGCGTCGTTGACGGAGCAGTATGCGGCACTGCTGGAGACGGAGACCGTGCGCCTGCGCTTCGAGGAATCCGGCATCCGGCGCCTCGCCGAGATCGCCTGCCAGGTGAATGAATCCACCGAGAACATCGGCGCGCGGCGCCTGCACACGGTGCTGGAGCGGCTGCTGGAATCGCTGTCGTTCGAGGCGCCGGACAGCTCCGGCCGGGAGATCGTCATTGATGGTGCTTACGTGGAGGCGCAGCTTGCCGAGCTGGCGCGTAACGACGACCTGGCCCGGTACATATTATGATTCCGCGCACACAGGCGCGATAGCGCCTGGGACGTCTCCCTGTGCCTGCGAGCCTGAACAATCACGTGATCGAAGATCGCCCCTATCCCGTCGCCATCAATCTTTTGCAGAAATCGCGCCTGCTCGCGCTGGAGTACAGCGACGGCGCGAAATTCGAGTTGAGCTGCGAGCTGCTGCGCGTGTACTCGCCCTCGGCCGAAGTGCGCGGCCACGGACCGGGACAGGAGGTGCTGCAGGTGGGCAAGGAGAACGTGAACATCAGGGAGATCGAACCCATGGGCCATTACGCCGTGCGGCTGGTGTTCGACGACGGACATGAATCGGGGATCTACACCTGGGATTATCTCTACGATCTCGGCACCCGCCGGGATGAATATTGGCGGCGCTATCTGGCGGCACTGGCGGCTGCGGGCCATGCGCGCGCGACCCGATGAGCGGCCCGGCGACGGACTTCGGTTTCGAGCGCGTTACGCCGGCGGAAAAGACCGCGCGCGTCGGGCAGGTGTTTTCCTCCGTCGCCGGCCGGTACGACCTGATGAATGACCTGATGTCCCTGGGCGTGCATCGGCTCTGGAAGCGCGAGGCCGTGCTGCTGTCCGGCGTGCGCCGGGGCGCCGCCGTGCTGGACGTGGCCGGAGGGACCGGGGACTGCGCGCTGTTGTACCGCGCTGCCGTCGGAGACGCCGGGCGGGTCGCGATCGCCGACATAAACGCCGACATGCTGCGCCGCGGGCGCGACCGGCTCACCGATCGCGGCGTGATCCGGGGCATCGAATATGTGCAGGCGGATGCGGAGCTGCTGCCGTTCCGCGATCAGGAATTCGACTGCATCAGCATTGCATTCGGGCTGCGGAACGTCACCCACAAGGAACGCGCGTTGCGTTCGATGTTGGGCTGCCTCAGGTTCGGCGGCACGCTGGTCGTGCTCGAATTCTCCCGCGTCGTGCTGCCAATGCTGGAACGGCTCTATGACGCATGGTCGTTGCATGTCATACCTGCCCTGGGAGAACTGATTGCCGGCGACCGGGACAGCTACCGGTATCTCGTGGAATCCATTCGCGTGCATCCGGATCAGGAGACGCTGCGAAACATGATGCTGGATGCGGGTTTCGGGCGCGTTGATTACGTCAATCTGAGCGGCGGGATCGTCGCGGTGCACCGGGGCCGCCGGATATGAGCGCGGTCCATGCCGGTGCCGCTCCGGAACCCGGCGGACTTCTGCTCCTCGAGCAGATACTGAACCGGCTGCTGGAACTGGATGAGGATACCGCGGCGCGCCTGGAAGAGATCGCGGGCCGCATCATTGCCGTCGAGCTGACCGGCACCGGGATCGCATTTGAGCTGCTGGCGGAGGCCGGCGCGGTGCGGCTGCGCGCCGTGGGATCCCGGACACCGGATGTCATCATCCGCGGCCGCCCCTCGGAGTTGTTGCGCCACGTCACGTCGCGGCGGGGCGGTGGTCAGATCGAGATCTCCGGCGACGTGGAACTGGCACAGGAGCTGCAGCGGATTTTCGCCGCGCTGGACCCGGACTGGGAGGAGGCGCTTTCCCAGAGGATCGGAGACATGCCGGCGCGCGCGCTGAGCCGGATGTCGGCGGCCCTGATCCGGTTCGTGCGCGAGGCGCGGGGTTCCCTGGCGTTCAGCCTGAGCGAATATCTGCGCTATGAACGCCAGGTGCTTATGGATCGACCTGACGTGGACGCATTCGTGCGGGCGGTGGACGATCTGCGCGATGACGCCGAACGGCTGCGCGCGCGCCTGCAGGTCATCAATCGGCGCGCCGGAGGGGATCGGCCATGCTGACGGTCGGCCAGATGCTGCGGCTGATTTTCATCCAGCGCGTGCTGATCCGGCATGGACTCGACGAACTCGTGTTTGCAATGCACCTGTTCCGGCCATTGCGGTTCCTGCAGTACCTGCTGCCGTGGAACTGGTACGTCCGTGAACGCGGGCCGCGCGCCGAACGTCTGCGCCGCGTGCTTGAGGAACTCGGCCCGATTTACGTGAAACTGGGCCAGTTGCTGTCCACGCGCCGCGACATGCTGCCCGAGGACGTTGCGGCGGAACTGGCCCGGCTCCAGGATCGGGTGCCGCCATTTCCCGGCGCGCGCGCCAGGGAGATCGTGGAGCGTGCCCTGAATCGCCCGGTGTCCGAGGTGTTTCTGAATTTCGATGAAACGCCGCTGGCCTCGGCTTCCGTCGCCCAGGTGCACGCGGCGCGGCTGCGCGACGGCCGCGAGATGATCGTGAAGGTTTTGCGCCCGGGAATCGAAACGGTGATCCGCCGCGATCTGGGGCTGATGTACATCCTGGCCGACATGGCCGAACGCTACTGGGGGGACGCGCGGCGGCTCCGGCCCAGCAACGTCGTGCGCGAGTTCGAAAAGACCCTGCTGGATGAACTCGATCTGATGCGCGAGGCGGCCAACGCAACCCAGTTGCGCCGCAATTTTTCGGATTCCGACCTGCTGTACGTCCCGCAGGTCGAATGGGACCTGACGCGCCGGAATGTGATGGTGATGGAGCGCATCTCGGGCGTCCCCGTAAGCGACCTCGAAGGCCTGCGCCAGGCGGGTATCGATCGCAGGTGGCTGGCGGAGGCGGGCGTCGAGCTGTTTTTCACGCAGGTGTTCCGCGACAGCTTCTTCCACGCCGACATGCACCCCGGCAACATCTTCGTGCGGCCGGAGCAGGGCCGGCAGCCGCGCATCCTGGTGGTGGACTTCGGCATCATGAGCTCGCTGACCGAATACGATCAGCGCTATCTGGCGGAAAATTTTCTGGCCTTTCTGAACCGGAATTATCAGAAAGTTGCGCAGTTGCACGTGGAATCCGGCTGGGTTCCGGCCGGAACGCGCGTGGACGAGTTCGAGGCCGCCATCCGCGCCGTGTGCGAACCGCTGTTCGATCGGCCGCTGAAGGAAATCTCCTTCGGCACGCTGCTGCTCAGGCTGTTTCAGACCGCGCGCCGCTTCAACATGGTGATCCTGCCGCAGCTTATCCTGCTGCAGAAGACGCTGGTGAATATCGAGGGTCTGGGCCGGCAACTCTACCCGGATCTCGATCTCTGGCACGTGGCGCGGCCGCTGTTGGAGCGCTGGATGAGCGAGCGCGTCGGCTGGCGGGGGTTGCTGCGCGGTACGCGCGACAACCTGCCGCACTGGCTGGACCGGCTGCCGGCACTGCCGAATCGCCTGATTGACGTGGTCGAGCGGTTGCGTGACGGGCGCCTGCAGGTGCAATGGCGCTCCGAGGCCCTGGAGAGCCTGCATGCGGAACTTCGCCGCACCGGCCGGCGCAATCTGTCCGCCGTCACCGGATGCACGCTGTTTCTGGCGGGGATCGTGCTGTATGGAATGTTCGGCACGCCGGACTGGCCCGAAGGCGTGCCGGCATTGTCCTGGGCGCTGGGCGGCACCGGCCTCGGAGTGCTGTTCCTGGCCTGGATGGAATAACAGTCTGCGCCTGAATTTGTGGGGCCGGCATCATGCCGGCCGGGATAAACCCGGCCCCACAAGGACGTCGAGTCAGCGCATACCCGCGCCGGCGGACGGGCCGGCGGCGGGCAGGGCGCGCACCAGCATGCGGTCGTTGCCCAGTTCCAGAAGCTCCGACACGCTGACCAGCCGAACCCCGAGCCGATCCAGGGCCGGCAACTGCGCGCGCAGCAATGCGATCGTTTCCGGGTGCGGATGGCCGATGGCGAGCGCGCTGCCCTTGCGGCGCGCAATCCCAATCAGTTCGCCGAACTCGACCTGCAAATTGCGGGCATCGCGGGCATTGTCCAGAAACACGTCGCGGCGCAGATTCGGCACGCCCTTGCGTCCGGCCACATCGAAGGCAACGCTGCGCTCGCTGGTGACGCTGTCCACGAAGAACAGGTTCCGCAACCGCAACGACTCCATCAGCCACTGCATGTGCTGCGTGTCGCGGGTCAACAGACTGCCCATGTGATTGTTGACACCGACCGCCGACGGCACGGAACGGAGGTTCTGGGTCAACGTGTGCATCAGCGCCACGCGATCCATTGCCAGTGTCAGCGCGCCGGGACCGAGCGCAATATTCTCCGTGCCGCGCTCGGGTTCCATGGGCAGATGTAGCATGATTTCCTTGCCCGATGCGATCGCGAGCTCCGACATCTCGCCCGCATGGGGCGAATGGGGGAGAATGGCCACCGCCAGCGGGCCCGGGAGCGCGATGACCGCCTGATCCTCCCGGTGGCGGTAGCCGATATCGTCAATGATGATGGCAATGGCGGGGAGGTCCGGGTTCGCACCCACCTGTGCCGGCAGCGCCGAAGCGATGATTGCCAGCATGGCAAAAAGCGGGCGACGCACCTTTTTTTCCCGCGGACTGGCCGCCGGCATTCGGGCCTTGTTCACCGGGAAAAAGGGACTGCCCTTGTTTTCCCGATCAGCCTGACCCGGTCTGCCGTAGCGCCAGGGCCTTGAGCACATTCAGCGCCTGACCGAGCGCGTAATCTTCGTCCTCGATCCGCACGGGGGCCGTGGTTATCTTCCGGTCGCCCCCCGGTTCAGCCGCATCCCCCGGTGCGCCGGTCGCTTCCCCGCTGCCTTCATCCCCGGATTCTCTGGCGTCGCCCTCCAGGTGCCCGCTCAGGTCAGCCTCCTTGATCAGCACATCCTCGTCCTCAATCTTCCTGACGACGACCGCGTCGATCACGATATCGGGGGCGATGCCCTCGGCCTGGATGGAGCGGCCCGAAGGCGTGTAATAACGGGCCGTGGTCAGCTTTACCGCCTCGGTCTCCGTCAAGGGCAGCACGGTCTGCACCGAGCCCTTGCCGAAGGTTTTCTGGCCCATGATGACCGCGCGCTTTCGATCCTGGAGCGCACCCGCGACGATCTCGGCGGCGGATGCCGACCCGGCATTGACCAGCACCACCATCGGCGCATTCTCCAGCACGTCTTCCGGTCTGGCGTTGAACCGCATCTGGGCTTCCTTCACCCGCCCCTCGGTGTACACGATCAAGCCGCTGTCCAGGAACAGGTCGGAGATGCCCACGGCCGCGCTCAACGTGCCGCCGGGATTATTGCGCAGGTCCAGCACCAGCCCGCGCAGCCCTTCCGGGCTCTCCGCCCGCAGCGTCTCGACACCCTTGCGCGCGTCCTCGGCGGAATGGGTCTGGAAACTGGAGACGCGAAGGTAGCCGAATCCCGGTTCGAGCATGCGCTGCCGCACGCTTTGCACCTTGATGATGTCCCGCGTCAGCGTCACCTTGATGGGTTTTTCCTCGCCGTCGCGCACCAGCGTGATGCGGATCTGCGTGCCCGGTTTGCCGCGCATCATCTTGATGGCGTCATTGAGGGACATTCCCTTTACCGGCTTGTCGTCGAGGCGGATGATCAGATCGCCCGACTTGATGCCGGCGCGTTGCGCAGGCGTGTCGTCAATGGGGGAGATCACCCGCAGGAATCCGTCCTCCGTGCCCACTTCCAGACCGAGACCGCCGAATTCCCCGGTCGTGCTCTCCTGCAGTTCCAGGTAATCGTCCTTGTCCAGGTACGCCGAGTGCGGATCCAGCCCCTCCAGCATTCCGCGGATCGCGTTTTCCAGCAGTTTGCGATCGTCCACGGCTTCCACATAGTCGCTTTTGACCTTGGCAAACACGGCCGTGAACGTGCGGATTTCATCCAGCGGCAGCGCGCCGGGCTGCGCCGGGACGGATTCTTCCGCATCCGGTTCCTGCGCGTGCGACAGAAACGTGAAGGGGAACAAAAACAGCGGGAACAGCAACACAGGTATGCGCCAGTTCATAATCAGAGTGCCTTGATGGGTATCGGAAGCTCCCGGTCGGTCCGGGCGGGCGAGGTGGGCTGCAAGAATACAGGCCGAGTGACGGAATTGACAAGGCGCCGGGTGCAGCGTCACCGGCTGCACCACAACGTCGGATCCTGGGGCGCGCCGTCGCGGCGTATCTCGAAATACAGCGCGCTTTCATCCGCGCCGCCGGTGTCGCCGGCGCGTCCAATCACTTCCCCCGCTGAAACCAGATCGCCGGCCTTTTTCAGCAGCGCCTCGTTGTGCCCGTACAGGCTCATATAGCCGGAGCCGTGGTCCACGATGAGCAGCAGGCCGAGATTGCGGAACCAGTCGGCGAATACGACGCGCCCGTCGCTGACGGCGTGCACATCCTGGCCGGCCGCCGCCGCCAGCGTCACGCCCTGGGATCGCATGCGCCCGCCCTTGCGCAACGCGCCAAAGGGCGTTATGACCCGCCCCTGCAGCGGCCATGACAGCCTGCCTTTGAGGCTCGCGAACGGGGTCTGTTCTTCGAACTCGGCCACGGCCGGCTTGCGCTCGTGGATTCTGTTCAGCAGGCTCGACAGTTCGCGCTCGTTTTTCCGCAGCCGCCGCAGATCGCGATCCTGGTCCGAAATGTGGGCGTGAATGCGGGCGATGATGTCGCGCCGGGACTGCCGGTAACGATCCAGCTCGCCGAGTTTTACCAGTTGCTGCTGACGCAACACGTCCAGGCGCGCGGATTCATCCTGGATCTCCACCTGGACACGGGCCAGATCGTCCATGGATCTTCCGATGGACTGTATTTTCCTGAGCCGCGCGCGATTGAAGTAGTCGTGGTAGGCCAGCATCCGGCCGACCAGCGCCGGGTCTTCCTGGTTCAGCAGCAACTTCAGGTAATCCTCGCGCCCGGCCATGTAGGCGATGCGAATCTGCCGCCCCAGCCGGCCGGATTCGCGCGTGAGCAGCCGTTGCTGCTCTTCCGCCTGCCGCCGCAACTCCGTCAGGCGCCGTTCGCGGTCGCCGGCATCGCGTTCGACCTCTTCCAGTTGCGCGCGCAGGCCGGCCGCGGCGGCCTCGGCCTGCTGCAGTTCAAGCTGCAATGCCTCGGCTTCGTCACGGGCCGCCGCGATCCCGGACTGCACGTCGCGGATGCGTTCGCGCACCTGTTCAAGTTTCTCTCCCTCCGCCGGCACGCCCTCCTGCGCCGCGTCCGCTGGTACCGTTGCCAGAAGCGCGCAAAAGACGGCGGAGCGGAACAAGGGAAGGGTTTCCGGAGCTACGCGCCGGCGGCGGTACGGAGCCCGACTGATTCCGTGCCCTGCGGATCGCGTGCCGCCGGTGCCCGGAGCCTGAGGCGCGATTTGCCGGTCATCTCGGCGGGTTGTTCCAGTCCCATCAGGTGCAACAGCGTCGGCGCGATGTCGCACAACGCTCCGACTCCGGGGACAATGTCTGCGCTCCGCCCGACGTAGACCAGCGGCACCAGGTTGCTGGTATGCGCCGTGTGCGGCTGGGACTGTTCCTTCTCGGTACCGAACGAACGCATCTGTTCCGCGTTGCCGTGATCCGAGGTGATCAGCACTTCGCCGCCGGCCGCCCGCGCGGCGTCCACGATGCGGCCCAGGCACCCGTCTATGGCCTCGATGGCGCGCACCGTGGCGTTAAAGTCGCCGCTGTGGCCGACCATGTCGGCATTGGCAAAGTTGCAGATGATCGCGTCGTAATTGCCGCCGCGGATCGCCTCCACCATGCGGTCCGTCACTTCCACGGCGCTCATTTCCGGTTTCAGATCGTAGGTCGCGACGTGCGGCGACGGCACCAGGATGCGATCCTCGAACCTGAACACGTATTCCTCGCCGCCGTTGAAAAAGAACGTGACGTGGGCGTACTTTTCCGTCTCGGCAACGCGCAACTGGTGCAATCCGAGCCGCGAGATGAATTCGCCGAAGCTGTTGCGCAGTTGCACCGGCGGAAATGCCACCGGGAAGTCGTATTCCGCCTTGTACTGCGTCATGCCGATGAACGCGGCGAGTTTCGGGACATGCGCCCGCGGGAAATTGTCAAAGGCCGGCCACGTGAACGCGCGCGCCAGTTGCCGCGCCCGATCGGCGCGATAATTGGCGAACACCATCACGTCCCCGTCCTCGACCCGCACCGGTTTCCCGCCGCGCCGGACGATGGCCGTGGGCGCCACGAATTCGTCGGTTTCGCCGCGGGCATAGGCCAGGTCCACGGCGATGAAGGCGTCACTGCACACGTGCGCCGCCGTGCCCGAACTGATCAGGTCATAGGCCTTCTGCGTCCGATCCCAGTGGTTGTTGCGATCCATCGCGAAATAACGCCCCACGATGCTTGCGAACCGCCCGCAGCCCACCTCGCGCATCTTTATCTGGGCGAGGTGCAGATATTCAGCCGCGCTCTTCGGCGGCGTGTCGCGGCCGTCCAGAAACGCGTGCAGATGAACGTCCCGCACCTCGCAGCGGGCCGCCAGCTCCAGCAGCGCATATATATGATCCTGGTGACTGTGCACGCCCCCGGGCGACAATAAACCAAGCAGGTGCAGCGCCTTGCCGTTGGCCGCCGCGGCGCGGAATGCGCCCGTGAACGTTTCATTGCGGAAGAAACTGCCGTCCTCGACGGCCCGGCTGATGCGGGTGAACTCCTGATGCACGACGCGGCCGGAGCCGATGTTCATGTGTCCGACCTCGGAATTGCCCATCTGCTGGTCCGGCAGGCCCACGTCCAGCCCGGAGGCGCTGATCAATCCGTGCGGGCACTCGCTCCAGAGCCGGTCCCAGACCGGCTTGCGCGCGCTGTGGATGGCGTTGTAATTGGTGTTCTCGGAATAACCCCACCCGTCCAGCACGATCAGGACCATAGGGCGATGCGCAATGCTGCGGGTGGTGGGGCTGACGGCGGGGGAGGACTCGGTCACGGGTCATCCTGGGCGTCTGTGGACGGAACGCCAGTCTACCATGACTGGGCCGCAACCCGCGGTTGCGCCATGCGCAACCCTTTGATGTTCCGAAAATATCCGGCTTCACGTATCATGCAGCGCGGCGCCGGAGTCCCGACCCCGTGATCGGCAGGTATCCATGGAACGCATCCCCGAATTCATCGGCAATCATCTGTTTCTGGTCAGCCTGTTTGCGGCGCTCCTGGTCATGCTGCTGTGGAACCTGTTCGGCGCCGGCCTGACCGGCGTGCAGGAGATTGAACCGGCGGATGCGACATTGTTGATCAACCGGGAGGGCGGTCGGGTGGTGGACGTGCGGGCGGCGGATGAATATGCCGCCGGTCACATCCTGAATGCATTGAATCTGCCGCTGGCGGAACTGGAGTCGCGCCGCGGCGAGCTGGACAAGTACAAGGATAAACCCGTCATCGCCGTGTGCGGAAACGGCCCGATGTCCGGCCGGGCCGCGCGCCAGTTGCGCGGCGCCGGATTTGCGCGCGCGGTGGCGCTGCGCGGCGGTATCGCCGCATGGCAGGGGGCGCACCTGCCGCTCACCCGCTCCCAGAAGATCTGATCCAAGAGAGGAACCGAACACCCATGGCTGCTGAAGACATCGCCGCCGGCGCAACGCCTGCAGAACCGACCCAGGGAGGACGGTTCGGCATTCAAAAAATCTACATCAAGGACCTGTCCTTCGAGACGCCCCATTCGCCGCAGATCTTTCAGGAGGAATGGAAGCCGACCGTGAATCTGGACCTGTCCAGCACCGCCACGGCGATCATGGAAAACATCTATGAAGTCGTATTGTCGGTGACGGTCACGGTGAGTTTCGAGGAGAAGACCGTGTATCTGGCCGAGGTGGAACAGGCGGGCATCTTTCAGATCCAGGATCTGCCGAAGGAAGTGCTGGCGCGGGTGCTGGCGACCGTGTGTCCGAACATCCTGTTTCCGTTCGCGCGCGAAGTGGTCGCGGACCTCGCGATGCGCGGCGGCTTTCCGCAATTGCTGATTGCCCCGATGAATTTCGAGGCGTTATACGCTCAACATCAACAGCAGCAGGCGGCCGCGGCGGCCGCAAAGCCCGCCCCCGGCGAAAAGAAACACTGAGCCGGGACGTGCGTGCCGAAGCCTCAGTGCTGGTCCTTGGCGCCGGTTCCTGGGGCACGGCGCTGGCGCTGGTACTGGCGCGCCACGGAATTGACACCTTTCTCTGGGACTGCGACGCCGCGCACACCGCGCGCCTCAAGTCGGACCGGACCAATTCACGCCACCTGCCCGGCATCCCGTTCCCCGAGCGTCTGATCCCGGTCACTGATCTGGGGGATGCACCGGCCGGGATCCAGGATGTCGTCGTTGCCGTGCCGTGCGAAGGGCTGGGCGCGGCACTGGCATCGCTGCGCGCTGCGTGCGGAACCGGGCTCCGGCTGTGTCTCGCCAGCAAGGGACTGGAACCAGCCACGCTGCGCCTGAACCATGAGGTGGCGCTGGAGTGTCTGGGGCCGGTCCCGACCGCGGTCCTTTCCGGACCGTCGTTCGCCGCCGAAGTGGCACGCGGGCTGCCGACCGTGGTCACCATCGCCTCCACCTCCCCCGTCACTGCGGAGCATTTTGCGCAGTTGTTTCACAGTGAGACGTTTCGCATTTACACCCATGACGATGTGATCGGCGTCCAGGTGGGCGGCGCCGTGAAGAACGTCATGGCCATTGCGGCGGGGATTTCCGACGGCCTGGGTTTCGGCGCAAATACCCGCGCGGGCCTCATCACGCGGGGGCTGGCGGAGATCATGCGGCTGGGTATCGCGATGGGAGGGCGCCGCGACACGTTCATGGGTCTGGCTGGGCTCGGTGACCTGGTGCTGACCTGCACCGATGATCAGTCGCGTAACCGGCGACTGGGATTGGCACTGGCGCGGGGCAAGTCACTGGAGGAAGCACGGCGGGAAATTGGCCAGGCCATCGAAGGTGTCCGGACCGCGGCGGTGGTGGTCGAGCTGGCCCGGAGGCATCGCATCGAAATGCCCATCAGCGAACAGGTACAGCAGGTCATCATCGGTACGGTGACGCCCGCGGCCGCGGTGCAAAATTTACTGCGGCGAGAGCGAAAAGGGGAACTTATATTCTGATCCCGGCCGGAATTGCGGTAATGCACTGAATCCAGATCGGAACTGCGTCACAATAAACCACAGGGCCAGAACTTATGCTGGCAATACCTCGTCTAAAGTCGGGTCGTGTAAGGGATCTGCGGATCAGTGGGAAGCGTGATTAACAGGGGAACCCTGAGACTGGTAGCGTTCATTGCCGGGGTGTTTTTGGCGGACCCGGTGCTGGCTGCCACCTGCACCAGCAACGTCGCACCCAACGGTAACTGGAGTGCAAGCGGCAGTTGGTCGGCATGCGGGGGAGGCATCCCGCAGAACGGTGACGACGTGGTCATCGCAGCCAACGACACCATCATCTTGGATGTCACCACAAATGACCTGGATGATTTCACGATTAATGCCAGCGGAATTTTGCGCGGAGACAATACCGGCAAAATCCTGCAGCTCGGCGGGGGAGGTGGCGAGGACTTTACCAATGACGGCACGCTGGATTTCGGGCCCGGCAATCTGGCGACGGTCAGGCTCAGCGGTGGTAACTCGCGTTGGGGTGGCGCCGGCACGTGGAATCTGAGTGTCCTGGACATAGTTGCCAGGACACTGACGTTTTCGGCGGGCACCACCGCGACACTGAATTTCAGTGGTGACGCCGCACCCATCCTCTTCACCACCGGTATCGTCACGTCCCGGTCCACGATTACCTGGAATTTTGCCGGCAGTGTGGCGCAAACCCTGCCCACCAGCACCAACGTCAAGTACGGGGCCATCGCCACGAACAATTCCGCCGGGGTGACGCTGGGGGTCGCCCTTTCCGCCACCAGCCTGCTGGACAACCTGGGTGTGCAGAGCGGCATTTTCAACGATGGCGGCTTTGCCATCGTGGGGAATACGGGCAAGACCTTTTCCGTGTCCAGCGACGCCACGTTCAATCTCACCAATGCCGCCGGCATGGTCACCGGATTCAGCACGAAGACCTTCGGCGCCACCAGCACCGTGAATTACGCGCTGAATGGCGATCAGCCGGTGAGCGCGGAGACCTACGGCCACCTGACCCTGAGCGGCGGCGGTAACAAGACGCCCGCCGCCGGCACAACCACCATCGCCGGCGACTTCACGCTGGCCGCGGGTGTCACCTATGCCGGCACCACGAACAATCCCACCGTGAACCTGGCCGGCAACCTTTCCAACAGCGGTACATTCAATTCCGGCACCGGCACCTTCACCTTCAACGGCAGCGCGGCCCAGTCCGTGACCGGCGCCACCACGTTCACGAACATGACACTGGACAACGGCAGCGGCCTCACCCTGAACAATGATGTCACTGCGAACACGCTGCTGACCTTCACCAACGGCACGATCACCACCGGCGCGAACAAGATGATCATTGACACGGCAGGCAGTCACACCGGCAGCAGCAGCGCCCGCTATGTCATCGGGACCATGGAAAAGGTCGGGCCGGTCGCCACGTTCACGTTCGCCGTCGGCGATGCCAGTAATTACACGCCGGTCCTCACCGCATTCAGCGGCGGGGGCGCCAGCGGCAGCCTGGCCGTCAACACGACCGCCGGGGAGCACCCGAACATCGGCACCTCCACGCTGGACTCGACCCGGAGCGTGAATCGCTACTGGACGCTCACCAGTACCGGCCTCACCGGCACCTACGACGCCACCATCACCTTCATATCGCCGGGGGACGTGGACTCGGCCTCCGATTTTTCCTCTTACACGATCCAGCGCTTTTCCGGGGGCAGTTGGTTCACGACCACCACCGGCGCACAGAACAATACGGATACTTCCGCCACCGGACTGACCGGATTCGGCGATTTTGCCGTCGCGGTGCCCCTGTCCGGGGTCAATCATTATCTGATCAGCCATGACGGCAGCATGGTGACCTGCCTGACCGAGGACATCATTTTTACCGCGCACAATGCCGGTCACATTGCCGTCAACCCGTCCTCCGGCAATGTGTTGTCCGTTTCCACGTCCACCGGGCGGGGCACCTGGACGCTGGCACCATTGGGCGGCACCGGAACCTTCACCGATGCCACGCCCAATGACGGCAGCGCCACCTACCAGTTCCTGGGCGGCGAACCGGCGGTGACGCTGCGCCTCAGCTACACGAATCCAGCGACGGACCCCGAGGCTGTGAATTTCAATGTGTCCGACAACAACGGCAAGACCGAGGCCACCGGCACCGCCGCCGGCGACAGCGACGACGCCGATCTCGGCGTCAGCAAGACCGGGTTCGTGTTCTACAACAGCACGGACAGCAACACGACGTTTCCGACACAGATCGCCGGCAAGCGATCCGACCAGGGGTTTGGTGCCAAGAACCTGGCGTTGCGCGCGGTGAAGGTGTCTGACTCCGATCCCAGCGTCTGTTCCACGCTGTTTGCCAATGGCAGCGACGTGATCGTGGAATTGGGCGCCGAGTGCAGGAATCCGGTTGCCTGCGCCGGCCAGCAGGTCAGCGTGACCAACAACGGCAACACCAGCGCGCTTTCGACCAACGATGATAATGGGGGAGTACTTACTACCGGTTTTACGCCGGTAACACTGCGCTTCGCGGCCAGTTCCACCGCGGAACTGCACGTCAGCTATCCCGATGCCGGACAGATGCAGTTGCATGCGCGCTTTGACCTGGGGGATCCGGTGGGCACTTTCATGACCGGCTCGTCCAATGATTTTGTCGTGCAACCGTTCGGGTTCCTGGTGACCGCCACCGGCAATCCTGCCGCGGCGGATGAAACCGGCACCGTATACAAGTCGGCGGATGACGATTTCACTTCCACCATCAAGGCCATCGGCTGGCAGTCCGCGGACGATGCCAACAATGATGGCATTCCGGACGGGCACGAGGCGGCAGACACCGATCCCACCAACAATGCCGACCTGTCGGACAACGCCGCACTGCCCAATTTCGGCCAGGAATCCGGCGGTGGCGAGGACGTGGCGCTGACCGCGGCGCTGGAGCAGCCCGCGGGCGGTGCCGATCCCGGATTGAGCGGTGGGACCTCCGTGACGAGTTTCACTGCCGGCGCAGGAAGCACGGCGACCGCGCGATATGCCGAGGTCGGCATCATCGAAATCAGCACCGTCATTTCCGACGGTGACTATCTGGGTATCGGCGCCGCCGCGACGGCGCTTGCGCGCGGCAAGAGTGGCCGCGTCGGCCGCTTCCGGCCCTTCGAATTCACGGTCACCGGGAATACACCGGCGTTCACGCCCGCGTGCAACGCGGACACGACGGATTTCACCTACCTGGACCAACCGTTCAATTATGCGACCGCGGCGCAGGTGACCATCACCGCGAAGAGCAAGCTGGGGGCGACGACGACGAACTACGACAGCGCCTGGTGGAAGCTCGCCAACTTTTCGGCGACCTACGCCCATGATGGCGGAGCGTTGCCGGGCGGAGTCACGCTGGACAGCGCGGCCGCGAGTCATGCCGCGGTGGATTGCAGCGGCGGGGTCTGTGACGGCGTGTTCACTTCCACGTTCGCCGGGCCATTCATGTACAGCCGCACGGTCACGCTGACGGCGCCATTTGCTGCCGCCGTGGACATCACGCTGAGCAGCATCACCGACAGCGACGGCGTGACCTACGCGGGCAATCCGTTCAAATTCGAAAACATCGTGTTTACCGGGGGCGCAAACCAGCAGCGTTGGGGCCGGTTGGCGATCTCGGAGTCTGTGGGCGATCCGGCGCTTACAGTGGACGTGCCGGTGACCGCGGAGTATTACGACGGGGCCGCGTTCGTCCAGAACGCGGACGACGACTGCTCCGCATTCGATCTGGCGAACGATGTCAGTCTCACGAACGAGGCCAGCGGCACGCAGGACGGGGACCAGTCCATGACCATTGGTGGCGGCACCACCTCGGTGACGTCCGGAAACGGATTGATGGGCAACGGCTCGGATCTGATGACCTTCAGCGCCCCGGGTTCCGGAAATACCGGGTTGGTGGACATCGCCGTGGACCTGGATACCGCCACCGGCGCCGATCTGCCGTGGCTTTTTTTCGACTGGGACGGGGACGGAATCTTCGACACGACTACGTCGGGCCGGGCCTCCTTCGGGATCATCTCCGGGCCCCAGAGCATAATTTACTCGCGCGAACCCTGGTAACCCGGTTTTTCCGGCTCCCCCCAGCCGGCAAGCTGCCGGGGACTTTGTTTTCGTCGTCGCAAAATCCTTAAAAATCAAAATATTAGCCGTATTCCCGAGATCGCTGCTGCATTGCAGCAGCCACACCCCCGGCATTTGATTCCTGGCGCACCAGAGCGGCGCAGACGCCATTCCGTCTGCCGGCATTATTCCTATTTTCCATTGACTATCATGCACTAAGAGAGGAAACTTAGACTTGGGGTTAAAGTTGCTGCCTGAAACCGGCACAGGCTCCCAGGCTTTACCGTGGTACGAAAGAATGCTCGGACTGTTGAGAACAAAGGTCGAAAAAAACGCGCTCGCTTCGGTGTGCATGCGGGAACACGGCATTGCCGTCGCGAAAGTACGGCGTGAGGAAAATCTTCCGCCGGTGCTGGAGCAGGCGTTGTTCGAGCCCGTTTCCGGCGAACCGGATCGATCGGAGGTGCTCGCCCGGCTGGTCAGGTCGCAGCGCCTCGACCGGGCCACGGCGGTCACGGCGATGGAGCTGGGCACCTACGCCCTGGTGCTGGTGGAGGCGCCGGACGTCAAGCCGGAGGAATTGCGCGCCGCGATCCGCTGGCGCATCAAGGACCTTATAGATTTTCACATTGACGACGCGGTGGTGGATGCATTCGAGTGTCCGCAGCAGTACACCGCCGGACAGAATCGCATGATGTACGCGGTGGTCGCCCGCAGCAGCGAGGTGCGCGCGCTGATTAACGCATTGACCCGGTCGGGACTCAGGCTGGAAGTCGTGGATATCCCCGAGATGGCGCTGCGCAATGTCTCGGCGCTGCTGCCCGAGGACAGCGGCGGGGTGGCTTTGCTCCAGGTTGGGGAGCGCCGCGGGCTCATTGTCATCACGCGGCAGCAGAAACTCTACATGTCCCGGCGCATCGAGACCGGGCTCTCCCATCTGCCCGATACCGCCATCCACGCTGCTGACCGGGACACCATCGAAGACTGGCTGGATCGCATCATTCTGGAGATCCAGCGCTCGCTGGATTACTACGAGCGGCATTTCGGCGCGCCGCCGGTGTCTGCGGTGGTGATTTGCCCGACCGGCAGGGAAATCCCGGGGATGGCGGAATACATGGCCGGGCAACTGGGTATTCCGGCGCGCCTGCTGGACGTCAACGGGATCATAGACAGCGAAACGCCGCTGGATGCGGCAACGCAGGCGGACTGCCTGCTGGCCATCGGCGCGGCGCTGCGCCAGGAGTCGCGCACGCTGTGATTCAGCAAATCAATCTCTACCAGCCGATCTTCCGCAAGCAGAAGGTCGTATTTTCAGCGCTCGCCATGGTGCAGGTGTGGGGCATCGTCGCGCTGATGATGACCGTCATTGCCGGCTATACCGCGTATCAGATCAGGGCCCTGGAGCGGCAACTGGCGGAAGCGCGGAAGTATCAGTCCGTGACGCAGGGCAACGTGGACAAACTCAAGGCGCAGGAACTGGCGAAGACACCGAGCAAGCTGCTCGAGTCCGAGGTCAGGCGCGCTCAGGTGGAAATGGCGGAGCGGCGCCAGGTGGCGGACCTGCTGTCCTCCGGGGCCCTGTCAAACGTGCGCGGCTTCTCCGCCCAGTTCGAGGGACTGGCCAGGCAGCACGCCGGCGGAGCCTGGCTCACCGAGATCAGCATGCGCGAGGGTGGCAACTGGATCAATCTGCGCGGTATCGCGCTGGCGCCCGAAATCGTTCCGGCATATCTGCGCAACCTGCTGGCAGCGGAGGCGTTCGCCGGCATGAAATTCAACGTGCTCAATCTTCAGGCGTCCGTGGACGACCCCGGTCGCCTGTGGTTCGAGGTGGGCACGGCGGTAAAGGAAACCGCGCCGGCCGGCGCGGCACCACAGCCGGCGGGCCGCCCATCCGTGTCCGGGAGACAGAATGATGAGATCGTGGGAATCACTCGCCGGACGAATTGACGCGTTCACGCTAAGGGAGCGGGGCTTCGTGATCGCGGGCCTGCTCGCGGCCACCTATTTTGTCTGGACCGCGGCGTTCATGCAGCCCATGGAAAAGCAGCAGCGCGAACTGAAGCTGTCTCAGGAACGTGTTGCCGCGGAGATTGCCGGATTGAACGCGCAGGCGCAGACCATTTTGAAACAGGCGCAACAGGACCCCAATGTCATCCACCGCGCGGAACTGGAGTCGTTGAAGAAGGAGCTTGCACAACTGAACGAGAAGCTTGCGGGCACGACCGATCATCTTGTGACGCCGGGGCAGATGCCCAGGGTGCTGGAGACCGTGCTGCAGGAGGCCGGCGGACTCCAGTTGCAGCAGGTCGTCAGCCTGGGCAGCAGCCCGCTGGTGCCGGAGAAGACGCCTGCCGGGAAGTCCGCGGAGGCCGGCGATGCAGATGACGGCGGCGAAGTTGCTGCACGCAAGGTCTACAAGCACGGCGTAAAGCTGGTTTTGCAGGGGAGCTTTTTCAGCGTGCTGGAGTTCCTGCGCAAACTGGAGCGGCTGGACTGGAAGTTCTTCTGGGACGCGATTGATTTCCGTGTCGTGGATTACCCGGATGCCACGGTGGAGATAACCGTGTTTACCATCAGTCTTGAACCCACGTGGATTGGGAGCTGAGCGTGCCGATGTTCCTGATGATTTCCGGCATCACACTGGCGGCGGCGCTGGCCGGCGATACGGGCTCGTTGCCGGATCCGACGCGGCCGGTGGACTATCTCCCGGCATCCGCCCAGGCGCAGCCATTGCCCGGGGAGCTGATCGACTGGCGGCTGACGGCGGTGCGGATCGGCAGGGAGGATCGGTCCGCGGTGCTGAACGGCAAGGTGGTGCACGCCGGGGAGTCCGTCGGCCGGGCCCGGATCATCGAGATCCGGCCCGGTGCCGTGCTGGTGGAATTCGATCGCAAACAACTGGAAGTCCGCCTGCACGGGGTTCCGGTCAAAAAACAGATAACGGACAAGACATCCATTCCGGTGCAGCCATGAGTTCGCTCATTCATCGCAGCGTCATCACCTGCCTCAGCGCCGTACTCGTGCTGTCGGCGGGTTGCGAAACCACCAGTCCACGGACGGGTGTTTCCGAACACGTCGGCAAGATCATGGAAGAGGCCATCGCCACGAACCCGGATAAAGCCGCTGTGCCGGAGGAAGTGGCGGATGCGCTGTTGCCCACCATTGACCTGTCATCGGCGAAGTTGCCGAAGGTCGAGAGCCAGGATCGGTTCGACATCTCCGTCAGCGAGGTTCCCGCGGACCAGTTTTTCCTGAGCCTGGTGGACGGCACGCCGTACAACATCGTCATTCATCCGGAAGTAAGGGGAAGCATCACGCTGAATCTGCAAAACGTCGGCATCCCGGATGTGCTCGAGGCTGTGCGCGACGTGTACGGGTATGAGTTCGTCAGCACGCCTTATGGCTTCCAGGTGTTGCCGGGCCGTTTACAGGCGCGCATTTACCAAATCAACTATCTCAATGTGGAACGAGCCGGAAAATCCGCGACGCTGGTGAGTTCAGGTGCGTTAACAAGCACTGAATCCAATAATAGCGGCGATCGCCAAGATCGAACGAGATCCGGTGGGGACCAGACTTCGAGCACGCGTCTGTTTGGGACCGAGATTAGTACGCGTCAACCAGTAACCACATTTTGGTCTGAGTTGCGCGACTCGATCGCGGCGATTGTCGGTGAAGGAGAAGGTCGCGACGTAGTGGTAAACCCTCAATCCGGTGTGGTCGTCGTGCGCGCGCTGCCCACCGAACTGCGGGAGGTGGAGACGTTTTTGCGAGCGACGCAACTGATCGTCCAGCGCCAGGTGATCCTGGAAGCCAAAATCATTGAAGTGCGGCTGGATGACCTGCACCAGACCGGTATCAACTGGGCCGGCATCCTCAAACCCGGAAGCGATTCCATCACCGTCGGCCAGATCGGCGGCGGCAGTGTGCTCGTGGATGAGGGCGGCGTCAGCGGCATCGCCGGCAATACCGGCAATCTCGATCCGGACAATCTGGCGCCGATACTGGGCACCGCCAGCGAGGCCTTTGGCGGCGTGTTCACTCTGGCGCTTAATCTTGGGGATTTCACCGCGTTCATCGAATTGCTGAAGACCCAGGGCAATGTCCAGATCCTTTCCAGCCCGCGTGTCTCGACAATGAACAATCAGAAGGCTGTAATCAAGGTGGGCACTGACGAATTTTTTGTGACGGAAATTGAAACTCAGAATGTTTCCTCTGCAACGGCAACAACAGTCGTGCCAGACATCACTTTAACGCCGTTCTTCTCAGGTATTGCGTTGGATGTTACACCGCAGATCAGCGAGTCCGGCGACGTCACGTTGCATGTGCATCCCTCCATCAGCGAGGTTGTTGACCAGCAAAAGACAGTGATAATCGGAAATTTGCAACAGCAATTACCGTTGGCGCTGAGCACGGTTCGGGAAACGGACAGCATTGTGCGGGCAAAGAGCGGTCAGGTCGTCGTCATCGGCGGTCTGATGCAGGACATCATTGATGACCAGGACGCCAAGACGCCGGTGGCCGGAGACATCCCGTTGCTGGGCAATCTGTTCAAGCACAAGCGACATAACACGGTAAAGAGCGAACTGGTGATACTGCTCAGGCCCGTTGTTGTGGCTGAAAATGCCCAGTGGCGGAGTGAGCTGGAGAAATCCGCGGACTACATCAAGCGCGTCCATGAACCGCCCAAGTAGCGGGGAGAGATGCCGTGTATCTTGAACATTTCGGGCTAAAGGAATTGCCGTTCAGCATCACTGCCGACACGGCGTTCTTCATGAATCGCGCCGGTCACCAGGATGCATTAAACGTCATGCTGGTGGCCCTGCGCAGCGGCGAGGGATTCATCAAGGTCACCGGGGAAGTGGGGGTCGGCAAGACGCTGTTGTGTCACAAGCTGATCAAGACGCTCACGCCCGAATTCGCCGCCGCCTACATATATAACCCCTACCTCAACCCGGAGGGGTTGATCTCCGCGCTGGCCGATGAATTGCAGGTGGCATACGCCGAGACTGCCGGTCCCAACCAGATCCTCAAGGCTGTCACGCGGCGCCTGACGGAGCTGCATCAGGCCGGCAGGCGCGTTGTGCTGTGCCTGGATGAGGTCCAGGCCATGCCCATCCGCACACTGGAGGTATTGCGCCTGATCACGAACCTGGAGACCGAGAAGCGCAAACTCGTCCAGGTGGTCCTGTTCGGCCAGCCGGAGCTGGACTCGCTGCTTGAGCATCCGGCGGTGCGGCAACTCAAGCAACGCATCACGTTTTCGTACCTGCTGCTGCCGATGAACCGCATCGCGGTCCGTGCCTACGTCCGCCACAGGCTGCGTGTCGCCGGCGGCCGCGGGCCGGACCTGTTTAGTGATTCCGCCGTCACCGCTTTGAGCCGTGCGTCGAAGGGCATCCCGAGACTCATTAATATCCTCAGCCACAAGGCGATGATGGCGGCCTTCGGTGAAGGCGATGACCGGATCCGTCCGCGCCACGTGCAGGCGGCCATTCGTGACACCCTCGAGGCGCAGCAGACCCGCCTGCGCGGCTTGGCGGCGTGGATGCCGAATTTTCACCGCTGGTTGTTCGGCGCGCCGCTGACCGGGGCCCGGCGCTGAGCCGCGGGAAGGGAACCCGGATCGCAGGATCGGTCCATGAGTCTCGTCAATCGCATGTTGCTGGATCTGGAGTCGCGCCAGTCCGCGGCGGCCGCCGATCCGGTCTTTGCCGGATTGAGTTCCGTGGAGTATCAGGCGCTGGAAGAACGCCGCTCACCCGGCGGCGGTCGCAGTGCGATGCTGGTCGTCAGCCTGGTGGTAATGACGGCGCTGTTCTATGCGGCGCTGATTCCCGATTCGCAGGGGATGCGGGAAGGTTCGATTGCGGAGCCGGTCCGGCCTTCTGCCGTGCCACCCGCCGCGCCACGGATCCCCGCGCAATCCACCCCGGCGAGCCCGGTCGAAACGCGGGATATCGAGACTCCGTCCATGACGCCCCTGGTACCGAGTCTGTCATTGAAGGTCGCGGACACATTATCGTTTCTGGCCCGAACTGCCGCATTAACCACGCCGCCTGAACCGGCGCAGCCGCAACCGGCCGCAACCGGCGGCACGGAAATATCCGCCGTGGATGTCAGCATGCGCGGCGGGAGCGCGGACATCGTGATATCCCTGAGTAACCCGGCCAGATTCGCCGCATATTCGCTGGTCGCCCCGGACCGCGTCGTCGTTGAGATCGCCGGCGGCAGGGTGGGCGATCACATTCAGCGAAACGTTGATATCGGGCCGGTGCAGCGCCTGCGTGCCCGGAATGCGCGCGGCCAGGCCCTGCTCATGTTCGATCTGGATCGGCAGGCCCAGGTTGAGACCGCGGAACTGGACGAAGCCGCGCCCACGCCGGCGTTGCGCGTAGCACTGTCTTTTCCCGACGGCTCCGCGGCTCAATCCGGTGCGGAAGCAGAAAATCCGGAACCTCCGGAACCGGAGGAAGTGACGCCCGGGATCCCGGGCGCATTCCAGATCCAGCCCGCCCGGGCTGTGAATGACGCGGATCGCCTTTTCGACGAGGGAGCAAGGTTGTGTCACGACGGCGAAATCACGCGTTGCCTGGCAAAACTGACCGATGTGGTTGCCCAGGATCCGGGTCATGTGGCGGGCCGCCGGTTGCTGGCCACGGAACTGGTGAAGCAGGGGGATGCGGTGCAGGCGGCCGCGATACTGGATACCGGGCTGGAGAAATTCCCGCGAGTGTGGCAGTGGGCGCAACTGCGCGCGCAACTTGCAATCGGTTCCGGCGAAACCGGGCGCGCCCTTGCCGTTCTGATCTCCGCGCCACCTGCCGTTGCGGATGCGCCGGACTACCATGCGTTGCTGGCCGCCGTTCTGCAACGCGCCGGCCGCCATGGGGAGGCCGTCAACACCTATCATTCCGTGCTCGGGCGGCACCCGGAGCGTGGAGTGTGGTGGATGGGACTCGGGATCTCGTTGCAGGCATTGGAACGGACGCGCGAGGCGGGATTCGCCTTTCTCCGCGCCCTTGAGGACAAAACGCTCACACCCGAGTTGCGCACTTTCGTGCGCGGGCGCATGGCATCGTTGCCGCAGGGAGGTTAGCGGGGTGATGCAAAACCCGAAAAAGAAACTCCGGGTCGGCGATCTGCTTGTGGAGAGCAGGAAGATCTCCGAGGTCCAGTTGCAGGAAGCGCTCGCCGAACAGAAACGCACCGGCCGCAAGCTCGGGCAGGTGCTCGTGGACAGCGGCATCATTGCGGAAGAGGGCATCCTCGAGACGTTGTCGCAGCAACTCAAGATCCCGTTCGTGGACCTGCTGCACTACAAGTTCAATCCGGAAATTGTGCGTTTGATCCCCGAGGTACAGGCGCGCCGCTTCCGGGCCATTGCGCTGGTGCGCGATGACAAGAGCATCCTGGTGGGCATGTCCGATCCGACCAATATCTTTGCCTATGACGAACTGTCCCGCATCCTGGACCGCCCGCTGCGCCTCGCCGTGGTCAAGGAAAGCGATCTGCTGAAGACCATTGATACCGTGTACCGGAAGACCGAGCAGATCTCGGGCTTCGCGGAGAAACTGAGCACCGAACTGGCCAAGGGCGACATTGACCTGCGCCAACTGGTGGAAGCCGCCGACGTGACCGATGCCCCCGTGGTCAGGATGCTGCAGTCGCTGTTCGAGGATGCCGTTCAGATCGGCGCCTCGGACATCCACATCGAGCCGGACGAGGCGGCGTTGCGCATCCGCCAGCGGGTGGACGGTGTGCTGCAGGAGCACATCGTCAACGAAACGCGCATCGCGCCGGCGCTGGTATTGCGGCTCAAGCTGATGGCCGGGCTGGACATCTCGGAGAAGCGGCTGCCACAGGATGGCCGCTTCAGCGTGCGCGTCAACGACCGGAACATTGATGTCCGCATGTCAACGATGCCGATCCAGCACGGTGAATCCGCGGTCATGCGCCTGCTGGATCAGACCGGCGGCGTGCGCGACATGGATGAGCTGGGCATGTCGGATCAGATGCGCGCCCGGGTCGAGGCACTGGTGCAACGTCCCCACGGCATGGTGCTGGTGACCGGCCCCACCGGCAGCGGCAAGACCACGACGCTCTACGCCGCGCTCAAATTGCTGAACACGTCGGAGAACAAGATCATCACCGTGGAGGATCCGGTGGAATACCGGGTACCGCGCCTGAACCAGGTCCAGGTGCACTCCGATATCGGGCGCACGTTCAGCCGCGTGCTGCGCTCCGCGCTGCGGCATGATCCGGACATCATCCTGATCGGCGAGATGCGGGACGAGGAAACGGCAGAAATCGCCATCCGCGCCGCGATGACCGGGCACATGGTGCTGTCCACGCTGCACACCAACGACGCGCTGAGCACCGTGAACCGGCTGCTGGACATGGGCATGAAGAGCTACCTGCTGGCCTCCGCGCTGCATGCGATCGTGGCGCAACGCCTGGTGCGCCGCATCTGCCGGTCCTGCATCCAGCCGGCCCAATTGGACGCCCGGGAGACGGCATGGGTGCAATCGCGGAAGGATGTAAGCGTTGACATGGGGGCATTTCGCAGGGGTGCCGGCTGCGCCCATTGCAACCATACGGGTTATTTAGGGCGCATCGGAGTCTACGAGCTGCTGGAGTTTCACCGGGATCTCACCGAAGTCCTGGCCCGGGGCGACAGCGCCGATTTTGTCCGCGCGGCCAGGGCCGCGGAGGGATTCGAACCGCTGGAGCGGGTGGCATTGCGCTATGCACAGGAAGCTATTACCACCGTCCCGGAGGTCATGCGCATCGCGGTGGATATTGACGCCGAGTCGGCGCTGGGCGGGAACCAGCCGGCGTTGAACTGATCCCGCGCTAATTCCGCGCGATTGCCCCGAAACCGCCGTGCCCAGTTTCAACTACAAAGGACGCAGCCGCCGCGGTGCATTGGTGGTGGGCATCATTGACGCGGGGTCAGCCGATTCCGTCGCGGCGCAGTTGATCAACACCGGCATTACGCCCATTGACATCACGCCGCGGTCCGATACTGCCGTGGCCATGGACGTACTGCAAAACCTGCGCACAAGCCGCGCGCCGGAGCCGCAGGACCTGATCCTGTTCACCCGCCAGATGTACACGCTCACCAAGGCCGGCGTGCCGCTGGTGCGCGCCATCAACGGCCTCATCCAGAGCACCCGGAATATGCAACTGGTGCAGGCACTGCGGGATGTGCTGGCGAACCTGGAATCGGGGCGCGATCTGGCCGGCTCGATGTCCCGTCACCCGAAGATCTTTTCCACGCTTGCCACGAGCCTGGTACGCGTCGGAGAGAACACCGGTCGGCTGGAGGAGTCGTTCCTGCGCCTCACCGAGTACCTTGCCCGGGAAAAGGAAACCCGAGAGCGCATCAAGACGGCATTGCGCTACCCCACTTTTGTACTGGTTGCAATCGGAGTCGCCATTGGCATCGTCAACATATTTGTCATCCCGACATTCGCACAATTGTTCATGAAAGCCGACGTACCGTTGCCGTGGCAGACCCGGCTGCTGATTGCCACCTCGGATTTCTTCGTCGCGTGGTGGTGGCTGATCCTGGTCGCGCTGGTAGCAGGCGCGGTGGCGTTTGCCAATTACATCCAGACCGAACGGGGCAAATACTGGTGGGGGCGGCAGAAGGTGAATCTGCCGCTGGTCGGCGATATCATCCACCGCGCCACGTTGTCACGGTTTTCCCGCGCCTTCGCGATGGCGCTGACCTCCGGCGTGCCGTTGATCCAGGCGCTGACCGTGGTGTCCCGGGCCGTGGACAACGAATATGTCGGCGAACACATTCTCAACATGCGCAATGGCGTTGAACGCGGCGAATCGCTGACCCGCACCGCCGCGCTCACCGGCATGTTCACGCCGCTGGTCATCCAGATGTTGTCCGTGGGCGAGGAGACCGGCGCCGTGGACGACATGATGAACGAGGTGGCGGAATACTATGAGCGCGAGGTGGATTACGACATCAGGAATCTGAGCTCCCTCATCGAACCCGTGATGATTGTGGCAGTCGGTGTACTGGTGCTGATCCTGGCGCTGGGCATCTTCCTGCCCATGTGGGACATGTCCAGGGTCGTGCGCTGATGGCACTGGCGCACCGCTGGACCAGCCGCAACCTGACGCGGCTGGAGCTGGTCTTCGCAATAACCGTAATAGCGCTGCTGATGGGCGCATTTCTTCAGCGCGGTTTGCGCGTGTTCGCAATCGCGGAAGAACGGTCACTCCAGGCCACCGTGTTGAATCTGAACTCCGCGCTGCGCATTCTCCTTTATGATCTGGTGATCTCGGGACGAACGGCGGAGGTGGCGCAATGGCAGGGGGCCAATCCGGTGCGCCTGCTGGAAAGCGCAGGTGCCTCCCCGAACCTGGAAACCATGATGGCGTACCCGGAGCTGGCGCGGTTTCATGCAGTGGCAGCCGGGCTCGGGGCAAGGTATCAGGGTGAATTCGTTTCTCCTGATGCCGCGCTCGTTGAGGATGGGAAATGGTATTTCGATATGGCCGATTCGGTGCTCGTATACCGTGTGCGAAACCATGAGTTTTTCCGCTCCGCACTACCTGGCCCGCCGCAGATCCGCTTTCGCCTGGAGGTTCGATTTGATGATCTGAACGGGGACGGCCAGTACAATCCGGAACTGGAACCAGCGACGGACGTGACGCTCAGGACTGTGGATGAATACAGGTGGACTCAGGCAGGCGTGAACTTATGAATCCCATCTGGCGCGAGATCCTGTTGATTACGCTCTTCAGTCTCGGCGCGATTTGCCTGGTCATCGGGCTCTTGCTGTTCGTCGCGCCACAACGGTTTCTGGAGTCCACGGCACGACTCAACCGTTGGATATCCACCGAAGCCGCATTCGAGTCTCTGGACCGGTCGCGGCCTGCCGACCGCTATTTCTATCGCCTGCACCTGTGGGTGGGTACGGTGCTTGTGCTTGGCAGCCTCTACATTATCTACACATTTTGGGCCTGGTATGACCGGGCTCTGGTGTTGCCAAAATTGCCGGTGATCTACAACCCCGCGGCCAGCGCCTGGATCTACGACAGCCTGGTAGTTTTTCTGCGGGGGGCAGGTGTGGTCGGATTGGTATCGGGCATCGTGGTGCTGGTGCGTCCGAGTCTGTTGAAGTCGGTGGAGGCCTGGGGCAACCGTTGGGTGGCCACCGAGCGCTGGACCCGGCCATTGGACCAGCAGAAGGATCTGCCGCCGCAGTGGTTTCCGGGACGGGCGCGCTGGTTCGGACTGGGTATCTCCTTGGGCAGTCTTTATGTGATGTTGCGGTGCGGGAGCGCGATATGGGGACTGGATTAACTCATTGAAATATCATGAATTACCGTAGCTATGTGATCTAACTCACAGATTTATCACAAAAATTTACAATGGATAGGATTGGCGCCGGTATAATTTACCGGCACGACCGGAGCGTTGGATAACTGGGGATGGCAGGAATGGACCCTTCTCGGTGCGGTTCCCGCGGGAACCGAGACTCGAACATCCCTGTACGCGGGCTGCGGCCCGAACCTTGAATGAGGACAGCAATAATGAAACAGCAAAGCGGTTTTACGTTAATTGAACTGGTGGTCGTGATCGTTGTACTGGGTATCCTGGCTGCCACGGCGCTGCCGCGGTTTGCCGCCGTCTCGGACGATGCCAGGGTCGCCGTGGCAAACGGTGTTGCGGGCGCTGTGCTGAGCGCGGCAGTCGTGCAGCTCGGTGCAAACAGCGGTGCGGCGCAGACATTTGGCTCGATCATTGGCCAGGTCGATGTGTCCGGTCCGGATCAAATCGACGTGTCCTTGGACGGTGGCACAACCTTTGAAGATATTACCGGGGCCATCGCGCAGGCCTGCACCGCCGCTGGCGGTGGCGACAACACGTTGACGGTGCGGGTGCGGGTCGGGACCAGCACGACCAACGCGCAGTTGGGAAACCCGACGACCATTCCCGACGCCATATGTGACCTCTAAACTGGAAAGGACTTCATGGTCCAGATAGAGGGGGCGAAGCCCCCTCTTTCTTTTCCAGGAGTCGTTCGCTATCCGGGTAGGCTGGCCGCGGCAGTGGGGCATCAGCTCGCGTGATTTTGACTGCACCCCGGGAGTACGTCTAAGGTACGCCGGACTGCGATGACCCCTTCCGACACCCGAAGACAAACGAGGCTGTCCGGCGCCACGCTCGTGGAGCTGGTGGTCGTCATCCTCGTGATCGGCGTGCTCGCAGCCTTTGTCGTTCCGCGCGTAAATATCTCGGGATTCCGCCAGCAGGGTTTCTACCAGCAGGCGCAATCCGCCGTGCGATTTGCACAGAAGCTTGCCATCAGCTCCGGCTGTGTGACGCGCGCGCAGATCAGCAGCGCCGGGTGCACGGTGACCTGGAACGTGTGCGCGCCGGCCAGCGGCACCAACGTGCCAAATCCCGCCACGGGCAGTAACGATTTCTGCAACAACAGCGACGGCACCGTGCCGGTCGCGGCGGACATCAGTTTCGATGCCATCGGCCGGCCGGTGAACAGCGCGACACCCACGACTTTTCTGGCCACGCAAAATGTCACCATCAACGGCCGCACGCTGCGCGTGGAGGCGCAGACGGGGTATGCCCATGAGCCGTGACAGAGTTCGTCATCCCGGCCGGGTAATCCGACCCACAGGACCTGGGAAGTGCCGCGTGACGCCTGCATGGATGCAGGCGGTAGGGCGACGCAGGATGCCAAAGCCGAGGACAGGACGTCCGGAGCGGCGACCCACAGGACGTGGGGAATGTCGCGTGAGGACAGGACGTCCGGAGCGACCGGCCCCACAACGGTCTGTCTCACGAGCGTGTTCGGGATTCACATTAGTGGAACTGGTCATCGCCTTGGTCATTCTGAGCGTCGGCGTCACGGCGTTTCTGAATCTGATCATCACCACCACCCAACACAGCGCGGACCCCATGGTGCAGCAGCAGTCCCACGCCATCGCCCAGGCCTACATGGAGGAGATCCTGGCGCAGCCGTTCTGCGATCCGGACTTTGCCATCGACTGCCGCACGGCCTGCACCAGCGCCACGGCCTGCGCCACGTGCAACACGGTGGAAGGGGCGCGCAATGACTATGACGCGGTATGCGACTACGCCGGACTGTCCGATGCCACCGGCGCGCGGGATTTTTCCGGCGCGCTCGTCGGCGGTTTGACCGCGTACAACGTCAGCGTGGCTGTGGACGACAGCGCGGTAACATTGTCCGGCCTGTCGTCCGCCAGCGGGCAACTGGTGGAGGTGACGGTGACCGTTGCCCATGACACCCAGACCATCAATACCGCGCTCAAGGCGTTCAAGTTCAACAACTGAGTCTGCACCGATGACACCCCTGCGCCCGGTACGCGGTTTCACGTTGATCGAACTGATCGTCGTGATGGTCCTGATCAGTATCCTGGCCGGAACGCTGTTCATGGTGTTGCGTGGTCCGATGCAGGCGGTGGCGGACAACGAGAAACGCGCCCGGCTGGTGGACATCGCTGAAACCGCGCTGCAGCGCATGATGCGGGAGATCCGGCTGGCGCTGCCCTACAGCGTCCGCGTCTCCGGGACCAATGCCGTGGAGTTACTGCGGCTGCTGGACGGCGGACGCTACCGGGCCAAGGGCGCCGGGCGGCTCAAGTTCAACGTGAACGGCGATACCTTCGACTCGTTGAGCACGCTGGTCAATGCCGGCGCCGTTGCCACCGGCACCGGTTCCGCCGCCTGCACCAACGGCACGGCCGACTGCCTCGTTGTTTACAACATCGGCCAGCCGCTGACGGTGGCATCCGCGACGGCATCCGGACTCAGCGCCAATGCCTACCTGGGGGCATCCACGGCGTACGACGGCAATGTCGCAACGATCTCCGCCGCCGCGGCCAATTCCGTGACTTTTGACAATAACGATCTGGCCGGCTGGGATTTGAGTTTCGAATCGCCGCGCCAGCGGTTTCATGTTGTGGATACGCCGGTGAGCTTTGTCTGCAACGGCGGGGAGATCCATCGCTTTTCCGGGTATGCCATTACGCCCACCCAGTCAGCGACGCCGGGCGGCATCGACAATCTGCTCGTGGATCAGGTCAGCGCCTGCACGTTCACGCTGCGGGCGCCCACATTGACCCGGGCCGGCCTGCTCACGCTGAGCCTGACCATCAACGACGCTACCCTGGGGCAGTCCGTGACGTTGCTGCAACAGGTGCACGTGGACAACGTGCCGTGATCGGGCGCATCCGAAAGCAGGACGGGTTCAGCGCCATGATCGCTTTGGTCTTGGTGACGCTGCTCGGGCTGGTCGGCGTTTACATGTCCACCCAGGGCACGGTGGGGCAACTGAGCACAACGCTGTCGCTGAACGGCATGCAGGCGTGGTTCGCGGCGCGCAGCGGCGCGGACTGGGGTGCGCTGCGCGCGCTGAACGGTTCCTGCGCCGCGTCAACCAGTTTCACCATTGACGGCTACTCGGTCACCGTGACCTGCGCCAGCACGGCTGTGACCGAACCGCCGGACACTTACAATATTTATTCCATCGTCGCCAGCGCCGCGCGCGGGTCGAACGGCGAGCTGACGCACATTTCCCGCACGGTACGCGCCTTCGCTACCAACGCTCCGTAAACCCGTGCTGGCGCCAGGCCTCGTATACGACGACGGCCATGTCGCTGTAATCCAGGTGCGCGCGCCGGAGCTTGCTTTCCTCCAGATCAAAGCCCATGGGATGAATCAGGTGCAGGTGCGTGCCGGTGTTTGCGCACAGACGGATGATATTGCCGGTATTCGGCGGGATCTCGGGCTGGTAGAGAACGACGTGAAACATGATGGCCAGGCACCTGCTTCAAATTGGATTTCGAACGGCCCGACCGTTGGTGACTTGTAGCGTATTTCGCAACCGTTCTTGAGGTCGGGGGCCGGCGGGTTCCTGTATCATACGTGCCCGCCATGCGCGAATCACCGCCATCCGTGAACGAAGCGGCAGCCGATGCGCTGCGAATGCGGTTCCTGGGCATGGACTTCAATACACCGCTCGTGCTGCTGTCCGGGTGCGTCGGTTTCGGCGAGGAGTACACCCGCGTCAAGGGATTCTCCAATCGCGACGTCGGCGCGGTCTGCCTCAAGGGAACCACGCTGGCGCCTCGGCTCGGCAACGCGCCGCACCGGGTCGCCGAAACGTGGATGGGCATGCTCAATTCCATCGGCCTTCAGAATCCGGGCGCCAGGGCCGTGGTGGACGAATACCTGCCGAAGCTGGACTTCAGCGAGACCCGGTTCATCGCCAACGTCAGCGGTTCCACGTTTGAGGAGTATGCGGAGGTCGTGCGCATCTTTGACGATTCGCCCATTGACGCGATGGAGATCAATATCTCGTGCCCGAACGTCAAGGAGGGCGGCGTCCAGTTCGGCAATTTTCCGGACATGTCGGCGCGCGTCGTGGAGGCCTGCCGCGCCGCCACGAAAAAGCCGCTGATCACGAAGTTGTCTCCGAACCAGACCGACATCGCCGAGAATGCGCGCCGCTGTCTGGAGGCGGGATCGGACGGATTCGCCGTCATCAATACGATTTCCGGGATGAGCATTGACATTGAAAAACGCCGCCCGGTGATCGGGCACAACCAGGGAGGGTTGTCCGGCCCGGCCATCAAGCCCATCGCGCTGCTCAAGGTGCACGAGGTGTATCAGGTATGCCGGAAGCACAGTGCCCCGATCATCGGCCAGGGCGGGATCGTCACGGCCGGCGACGCCGTGGAGTTCCTGCTGGCCGGTGCCTCCGCCGTCGGCGTCGGCACGGCGCTGTTCTATGAGCCGCTCGCGTGCCAGAGCATCAATACGGGGCTGCGCGATTACCTTGTGCGCCACAAGCACAGTCACGTGTCGGAACTGGTGGGCAAACTCACGTTGAATGCTTGCTAATCAGACATACAGTCACAAGCTAATCGTATCTCGCTGAAACCCGTATCTCGTATCTCGTGAAGCGTATCTCGTAAAAAAAAGCTTGACAGAGCCTTGCGAAGGCGCCAACGTCAATTTTTGATAAACGAAAACCGCTTCACGCTTCACGCTTCACGCTACACTCTTCACGCTTCACGCTTCACGCTTCACGCTTCAC
>JACORW010000067.1 GCA_016179185.1 Gammaproteobacteria bacterium
ACTACCCGACCACGAAGAAATCATCTGCATCCAGGGTCGGCGCACCCTCCAGGGTGGCGAACAGCACGGCCGCCTTTGTGCCGCTGCCATCGCGGTCATAAAACAGTTCCCCGGTGGTGGTGTGGTAAATGATCCGATCGTCGGCCTGGGTCGCCTCCCCATCCGCGTTCGCCGCGAACTCGGACGCCTTGAGCGCGAGACCGGGGGCCGTGACCAGCTTCTTGAATATGTCATTGTCAAGCCGGATCACGTCAACGGCGGTAGCGAAGTCCACGACCGTGTCGAGGTTCGCCACCCCCAGGGCCGTATTGAACAGAAAAATGTCCGCCCCGTCATCGCCCTGCAGCGTGTCGCTGCCCGCGCCGCCCTTGAGCGTGTCGTCGCCGCTGCCCCCGGCCAGCGTGTCATCGCCGCCGCCTCCGGCCAGCGTATCCCCACCGTCGCCGCCAGCCAGCGCATCTGCGTCCGCCTTCCCCTTCAGCTTGTCATTCCCCGCGCCCCCCGAGAGCGTATCGGCACCCGCCAGGCCGATGAGGGTGTTGGCCCCGGCATCTCCGGTCAGATCGTCCGCAAAACTGCTGCCGGTCAGATTTTCAATATTGGTCAGCGTGTCGCTGCCCGAGCCGCCGGTCGCCTGGGAACTCGTGGAGAGCAGGCTCAGCGTCACCCCCGAGACCGCGCCAAACTCGTAGGACAGCGTGTCCGTGCCGGAACCGCCGTCCAGCTCATTGGATCCGCTGTTGGCATAGATCACGTTTTTGAGCGCGTTGCCGGTGGCGTCGAGTGCGGCGCTGCCCAGCAGGCGCAGGTTCTCCACGTTCGCCGCCAGCGCGGACAGCGTTGCCGTGGTCTGGACCTGGTCGGTGCCCGCGGCGGCGGCCTCGGTAACGACATCGCCGCTACTGTCCACCACGTAGGTATCGTTGCCCGGGCCGCCTTGCAACGTGTCGGCGCCGGCCTCACCATCCAATAGGTCATTGCCCTTCAAGCCGACGATGTAGTCGCCTGCCGAGGTGCCCATGAGATTGTCCGCGCCATTCGTCCCGGCGATCGGATTCCCCGGCACGGTCCCCGAGTCACCGGCGAAGTTCTCCGGCGAACTGGTGATGGTCATACCGCTGCGGTTGACCGAATGGGTTCCGTCAGTCGGCAGCGCAGCGTAGGTCACACTGTCCACACCGGCGAAGTCCACCGTCCCCCCGCCGGTAAACAGGAACCCGGAAGGAACGATGAAATCGGGCGTGACGATCCCCAGATCGGCAAATCCCTGGGTGGCGATCAGCACCGAGGTATTGGCGGTCGTAGAACTGGGAAGATTGCCGGGAAAGGTGAAGCTATGGGTCGGGGCTCCCCCGGTAACGCTGATCGTCTGCCCGTCAAACACCGATTGGCCATTGGAGTTGCCGACCACCAGCTCGATGTACTGGATGGAACCGTCCGCGTTCGAATACAGCTCGTTGATGTCGTAGAGATGAAATGACATATTCTCTCCTGGTGTACTCGCACCTTATCTGCGGCGCGCGGCGATCCGGGGCGCCCTACGCGCGGATCCAACCGGTCCCCAGGTGCACGCGTTAAGAGAGCATACTCCAGAAGCTTGACGGTGTTCTTGAGCAAGCGGCGCAGAAGGATCGCATCCGGGCCAAAAAGAGCCGCAATGGCCCATGAATTTCAGGGACATCCTGCACGGGGCATGCGCACCCGTCGCACTGGCATGCCGGAGGCGGGGGCCAGGGTCCCGTACCCGCTGATTGCAGCACTGCGCTCCTGAGTCATCCACGGCGCAATGAGGCCAGTGCCAGGGTCCCCGCTGCCATCAGCACTGCTGCCATCCCGAAGCCCGCGACCGGAGAAACGGCTGTCCACAGCACGCCGACCAGCGTGCTGGAGAGGAATTTTGCCGTGCCATTGACGGTGCCGAGCACGCCGTAACTCGTGGCCAGGGTTTCCGTTCCCGCGAGGTCGGCGGTCACTGTGGACTCCAGCGCCTCCTGCACGGCGACGTACAGGCCCGCGATCACGAACAGGGCACTGAGCAGCAGAAGATTGTCAGCCCGCCACCAGAACGCGAGCACAGTCAGCATTGCTGTCGCCACGCCGAGCCCGTAACCCCCGAGCAGGACGGGGAGGGGCCCGATGCGATCCGCCAACATGCCGATCGGGAACGAACAGGCAACCTGCACGGTGTTGCGTAGGACATACAGGAGACCGGCAATTTGCGCGGCGCCGACAATGCCCAGGGACGGGATCAGCAATTGCGTCGCCGCCAGGATCAACAGGCTGTGGGAAAAATCCCCGATCCCGAACAAGCCCACCGCGCCCAGATAGCGCTTGAACCGTAGCGGGAGTCCACGCAATGCGCTCCGGAATCCCAATGCGGGATTCGGCGAATGACCGGGATCGCGGACCAGGAAGGCAAACGCGCAGGCAGCGAGCACCCCCGGGATCAGGCTCAACCAGAACACGCATCGGAACGGCCAGGCAGGATCATCCGGCTGCCAGGAGTGCGCCCAGCCAAGCAGCGCCACACCCAGCAGCGGCCCGGCCACGGCGCCAAGGGTGTCCACGGCCCGATGGAAACCGAATGCGCGGCCGCGGGTCTCCGGCCGGACGGATTGCACGACAATGGCGTCACGCAACGGCCCGCGCAGTCCCTTGCCGAACCATGAGATCAGTCGTCCTGCCAACAGCAGGGGCCAGCCGGCCGCCACGGCGAGAAGCATCTGTCCGAACGGCGTCAGGCCATAGCCGATCACGACCAGCAATTTGCGGTGGCCCAGTTTGTCGGCGAGATACCCCGAGGCCAGCTTCGTGAAACTGGCGACCGCATCGGCGGTGCCTTCGATAAAACCGAGTGCGGCGGCGGGGATCCCCAGCACGGCGAGAAATCCCGGCAGGATGACGGTGGTGGTTTCGTAACAGAGGTCGCCGAGCGCGCTGGTCAATCCGGCGCCGGCGACCGTGCGGTTCAGCCAGCGCGGCGACGCCATCGTCTTCCACCTCAAACTTCAACGGGTTCGAGGTTTAAGAATACGTCACAAGGAACATGCCAGCCGAGGCATTTGCGGCCCGGCACACGGCGGCGCGATCGACGCGGCGTCCGGGCCTCAATCGTTTTCGGGCAACTTGATCCCGATGAGCCCGAACAGTTTTTCCGGATCCGGCACCACGATCTGGCGCCCCTTGAAGCGCGCCAGCTTCTCTTTTTCCAGGCCGTGAATGACACGCGAGAGCGTCTCACTGCGGATCCCGATCATGGAAGCGATATCGCGGCGTTGCAGCAGAAGATCATAGACCAGCATCCCGCTCCTGGAGAGATTCGCGCAGCGGCTGCGCAGATAGAGGAGCAGGTAGATGAATCGCACCCGCACGGGCAACCGCGGCGAACGCAACATCAATGCCTCGTAGGGACCGCGGTCGCGGGCGACCGTCTTGAGGAACGCATGCGCCAGGGCGGGCTCGCTGTCAATGCATTCCTTGATGACCCATCCCGGAACAAAACACACATCGCACCGGCTCAGGGCAATGGCCGTGGCGGCATGGGGCCGTTCCGCGAAGAGACTGCGCCAGCCCAGCGTCTCCCCGTACTTGACGACCTGGAAGTTGGTCTGCTCTCCGAAGGTGTCGAAGTGGCGCAGCAGGAGATGGCCGCTCTCCAGGCAATAGATGCCGTGCGGTTGATCGTGCTGATGAAAGATTGATTCGCCGGGCCGGTAATGCACCGAGCGCCGGGCGGCATTGATTTTCGTGACACCCGCCTCGGACATGACGCTCCACTCGGTGCGGGAATGCACCCAGCACTGCGAACATTCTTTTCGCTTTATCGGGATCGGCGCCACGGACAAAAATATTGAGGCGTATCCACACGTTCATGTTTGATCCGGATCAAACTTGTCGCCTATGATCAGACACCTTCGCCACACCGCTCCGAGCGGGCATTGCCGCCAAATCCGGGGCCTCGGTCAGATGCGGCGATCGCGGGCTTGATCGTGCCCCTCCCTGACGCTTGACTTCGATCAAGGCCGCTTGCGTGGGGGCGGTTATGCTGTATACGAGGCAATTGAACAGGGGGAAGTTGCATCGGGGCGGGAAGGGCGGATGGCCCGGGACGCGCCAGGAGACAGCGGCCTGCCGGTTGTCAACCAGTCGCCACAACGGGATTGATTGATGCAGGTCAACACCGCGAGGTTTCGAGGACGTAATTTGTCGCGGTGAACGCCAATCGGTCGCTGGTTGATGTGCTCCGGCGAATCCATTTGCGGTTGGCGGCGGCTGGTGCGGGGTTCTCTGGCGAAGTGTCTCGCGGTGGAGACACAGGCGGTGGAAAAGTGGCATGTGGCACATATAACTATTCAGGATCATGCTTGCCATGCGACAGATCAGGAAACTGTGGGGAATACTGTCACGGCCCAGCGCGCGCTACTCGCTCGGCGCCCTGCTCACGGTCGGAGTGGGGGCCGGAATAATGCTCTGGGGCGGGTTCAACTGGGCCATGGAACTCAGCAACACCGAGGCATTCTGCATTTCCTGCCACGAAATGCGGGACAACGTGTACCAGGAATATCGGGGAACCATCCACGACGCCAACCGCAGCGGCGTCCGGGCCATCTGCGCGGACTGCCACGTTCCGAAGGAATGGGGCCACAAGGTATTCCGCAAGGTGATGGCCACCAACGAGCTGTTCCACAAGATCATCGGCAGCGTCAACACCAAGGAAAAATTCGAGGCCGCGCGCCTGGAGCTGGCGCAGCATGTCTGGGAGTCCATGAAGGCGACCGATTCGAGGGAATGCCGCAACTGCCACCTGATGGTTGGGATGGACCTGGAAAAGCAGAAACCGCGGGCCCGCGCCCAGCACGTGGACGCGAAGCAGACGGGCGAGACCTGCATTGATTGCCACAAGGGCATTGCTCACAAGGCCGTACACAAAGAGCTGGAGAAGCCCGCGGAGGCGACGGAAGAGGAGGAGTTTGTCCTGTAGCGGAACAGGGCTGTACCAGAACGTTCTCTCGGAATTGCAAGGAGACAAGATGAACATGAGCCGTCATGTCTTGACCGGGAAAATGCCCGGGCAATGGGCAGTATTCGCTTTCCTCTGCGCCGCAAGTGCCGCCGCGCCGGCAGTGGACTGGAACGGGGTTGAGGGCAGGCAGGTCATGCTGTTCTTTCCCGGCCAGGCGTCGTGGGAGTGGGCCCTCACCCAAGCCGATCACAGCGGCGCCAAAAAATTCCGGGAAGGGAAGAATTGCAGGGAATGTCATGCCGAAGAGGAAAAGGATATCGGCGACAAGATCGCGTCCGGCAAGAAACTGGAGCCGAATCCGGTCGCAGGCAAACCCGGGTCAGTCAGTGTAAACGTCAAGACCGCCCATGACGGCGAACGGCTTTACGTCCGGCTGCAATGGCAGGAACCCGCCCGCAGCCAGGGCGCGAAAATGGATCCGGACTTCGAGAGCAAGATCACCATGATGCTGGACGACGGCAGCGTCAGCGAGGCGGTCCGGTCAGGTTGCTGGGGGGCCTGTCACGACGACGCGGTCGGCATGGCCAGCGCCGCCGCCGGATCGGAACTCACCAAATACCTGGCGCGCTCCCGGACCAAGGTGGCGCGCAGCGGCGGCGGTGAAAACTACAAACCTGCGGCCGAGCTGGATCAGTTGCTCCAGCAGGGCGTGTTCATGGAATTCTGGCAGGCGAAGCTCAACAAGGGCGCAGCGCCGCTCGCCGTGGACGGTTACATCCTGGACCAGCGTCACAAAAATGAAACGCCCGCGATCCAGGCCGAGGGCGGAATGGAGGGAGGCGCCTGGACCGTCACCCTGAGCCGCAAACTCTCCGGCGCCGGTCCGCGCCACAAGGACATCGTACCGGGCAAGACCTACAGCGTGGGGTTTGCCCTGCATTCCGATCACGCGGAACACCGCTTCCACCACATCTCGTTCGAACACACCCTGGCAGTTGACCAGGGGAAGGCGGATTTTGTCGCCGTAAAAAAGTAGACCAACACGGGAGCAGGCAGACATGCGCGAAGAATTTATGAGTCTACTCCAGACATTCAGGAATCCGGCATTAGCGCTCGCCTTGGCCGCCGTTCTGGCGTCGCCGGTGGCGGCGGATCCGGCATCGGACGATCCGGCGGCGGAATACGCCAAGAAAGGGGCGGACACCTGCCTCAAGTGTCACGACGAGCCGCCGGTGAATCTCGTCTTCCACACCCCGCATGCGCAACGGGCGGATGCCAGGACGCCGTTCGCCTCGCACGACTGCGAGACCTGCCACGGGGCGAGTCCGGAACACATCAAGGAACCCGCGACGAAAGGCGAGAAGCACACGCCGACGCAGGTTGTGTTCGGCGTGAATTCGAAGAACTATCCGGTTTCGCCCGCGGCGGAGCAGAATGCGGTCTGTCTGACGTGCCACGAGTCGGGTCTGCGCATGAACTGGCACGCGAGCCAGCACCAGTTTGCGGATGTCCCCTGTGCCGCTTGCCACGACGTCCATGCGCTGAAGGATCCCGTGCTGGTCAAGAATGAGCAGCCCGAGGTCTGTTTCACCTGTCACGCCGAGCAGCGCGCTCAGATCAACAGACGATCGCGCCATCCCATCAAGGAAGGCAAGGTCGTGTGCTCAAACTGCCATAACCCACACGGCGGGCCCGGCCCGACGCTGCTGGCCAAGAATACCGTCAATGAGACCTGCTATCAGTGCCACGCGGAAAAACGCGGGCCGTATCTGTGGGAACACCAGCCGGTTCGCGAAGACTGCACCAATTGCCACATGCCGCACGGATCGACGCAGCCGCGGTTGCTCAAGGTCAGAACGCCGTACCTCTGCAACATGTGCCATTCGGAGAATTTCCATCCCAGCACGCTGCGTACCGGCCTGGGCGTGCCGCCGACCGGTGCCGATGACCGTCTGCTGGGTAAGGGTTGCCTGAACTGTCATTCCCAGATCCATGGTTCCAACCATCCATCAGGTGCGCACTTCACGCGATGAGGCAGTCTTGAGATTCATAAATTGAAGGTATTCGGAGGAGCGGCAGCCATGAGAGCGAAGCCACGTATCGTCTACACAGCGATTTGCGCGGTCTGTCTGTTTCCGTTTGCCGGCCAGGCGCAGGAGGAATTCGTGCTGGAGGAGGGCCCGGCCAAGCCGCCGGCACCCGTTTACACCAGCGAGATGGAACTGGGGGTAGGGTATTCGAGCGAGGACTCGTTCAAGTTCGGCGAGTACAGCGGACTGGAAGAGGAGGGGCCTTACTTCTTCGGCAACCTGACCGTGCGGAAGGCATCAGCCTACGACGATGACAGTACGGAGTACTGGGAATTGACCGGCACGAACCTGGGCCTGGATTCCCGGAACGTGCGCGGGGAATACGGCCGGCAGGGCCTGTTCGGGATATATCTCGACTACGACCAGATACCGCATTTTCAATTCGAGGACGGCAGGACGCCCTTTCTGGGCGCCGGGACCTCGGACCAGACGCTGCCCGCGGACTGGGTCGGGGCCACCTCCACGGTGGACATGACCAACCTGATAGCGAGCCTGCGCGACGTAGAAATTGAAACCGATCGGAAGAAATTCGGCGGCGGCATTTCCTGGCTGTTTGCGGAGAACTGGTCGCTCACCGGGAACTACCATCACGAAATCAAGGACGGTCGGGAAACCCTTGCGGCCGTATTCGGCACCAACGGGGGCAATCCGCGCTCGCAGATCCTGGTGCAACCCATCAATTACGATTTCGATGAGTTTGACGTGAGTCTCAGTTACACCGGCAAGACCGCGCAGGCTGCGCTCACCTATCATCTCTCGTTGTTCGACAATGACGACGACGCGCTGACCTTTGACAACCCGTACAACGACCCGGGCGGCAATGCGTGGTGCTTTACGCCGACCTGCGGCGGCTTCGGTAATTCATTCGCGTCATTCATCAATGGCGGCCGGGGCAGCATCAGTCTTCCACCGGAGAATGAGGCGCACCAAATCAGCTTCAGCGGGGGCTACAATCTCAATTCCACTGCCCGGCTGACGGCGAACGTGTCCTATGGGCGCATGAACCAGGATGAGGATTTCCTGCCGATGACCGTTAATCCGAACTTCGTCGTGCCGTTCGATTTGCCCCAGACAGATCTGGACGGGCAGATCGACACCTGGTACGTGAATCTCGGCTTGTCCGCGCGGCCATGGCGAAAGCTGGATATCAGGGCGCAATACGTCTACGACGAGCGGGATAACGACACGCCGCGGGACGTCTATGTGCGACTCCCCAACGACAGCGGGGACCAGGGCACTCCCGACGACGAGCTCGCCCGCATCAACCGCACCTACGACCTGAAGAAGCACCAGTTCCAGCTCGATGCCGGCTACCGGATGACGCCGGCGAGCAAGCTGTCCGTGGGCTACGAGTACGAGCACAAGGACAGAAATCTGAGCGAGGTTGCCAACACCGATGAACATACCGGCAAGGTGAAGCTGTGGGCGAGCCCCGGGGCGCTGCTGAGCGGCTGGGTCGAATATGCGCGCTCGACCCGCGATGGCTCGACCTACGTGAGCAACCAGGCTTTTCTCGTGTCCGTTACGCCCGAATTCCTCGCAACCCTCGACCCGGCGACTGAAGGTTATGAAAACGATCCGCTGCTGCGGAAATTCCATCTCGCGGATCGGGACCGGGATCGCGTGGATGCGACGGTGAATTTCACGCCCAACGACTCGCTCACGTTCTCGGTCAGCGGCAGGTATGCGAAGGACGACTACGACGACTCGGAACTGGGCTTGCAGGAGGGCAAGAGCTCCAGCGTAACCTTCGATGCGAATTACACGCCGACCAAGGACATCAGCGCGTATGCATTCTTCACGCGCGACGACTTCAAATATGAGCAGAGAGGTTTTCAGCGGTCCCTGACGGAACTCTTTCCCGGCGCCGTGAGAGATACCGGTCCGTTCGGTACCAACGGCTTCTGGACCATGGACATTGACGATGACATCTACACCGTCGGCACCGGCCTCGAGTGGAGCGCTATCGAAAACAAACTCAATTTCAAGCTCGATTACACGTACTCCCGGGCGGTTACCAACACCATCCCGGACGGCGATCCCAATCTGTTGTTCAGGGAACTCCCCGAGTTGACGATGACGCTGCACAGCGTCGGCCTCACCGGCGAATACCAGATCAGGGAGAACCTGGGACTGCGGCTGCATTATCTTTACGAATACTACAAGTCCAAGGACTTCGCGCTTGATAACGTCGTGCCTAACACCCTGGCCAATGTCATCCTGCTGGGCAACGACAGCCAGGATTACTCAGCGCATGTCGTCGGGATCACGCTGGTCTACGGCTTCTAGCGCCGTCGGGAAGCGAAAATGGCGGCGATGTTTGCGGAGGTAAAAAAGACGCTCGACGACCTGGAGCACCGGCGGCATTACCTTGACGCGGACTGGGATCGGGCGAAGAACAAGGCGCTGCTCGAGTTCTATGTCAAGATTATGCCCAAGGTGCTGGATGCGGAGCGCTGCAGCATCTTCATCCACGATCCGGCCAGCAAGGAGATCTGGTTGAAGGCCGGGACAGGATTGGGTGAGAAGGAAATCCGGGTGGGAATGGGCAACGCGTCGATCGTGGGCGAGGTCGTGGCCACCGGTGAACACAGGATAATCTCCGGTTTGCAGGATAAGAACGGCGCACACAAAAAGGCGGACCAGAAAACCGGCTTTGTCACGCAGGACATCCTGGCCATTCCCATCAAGTCACTCGACGGAAACGAGATTACCGGTGCAGTGGAGGTCCTGAACAAGAAAGGCGGCGTCGGCTTCAATGACGAGGACAAGGCGCTGCTGGAGGAGATGGCGCACTATCTCGAGCTCACCATGGAGAACATCTTCTACAACCAGCAGTCCGCCGGGGCTCTCAGGGGAATCTTTGATCTGCTGGTGAAGACGACCGTTGTTCTCTCGAGCGTGGTGATTCTGTTGGTCCTTGCCTTTTCCTCCTACTGGCTGCTCGGCTATTTTCTGGCTTGAGGCTTCGGAGCTGACCCGCGCCTGGAGCCCTAAAGCCGGATGTCGTGGAAACGACCCGGCCTCCAGCACCGCCTGACGGCCTCGCGCCAGTCAAACAGCGACCAGTATTCCTCGAGAAACCGGAAATACTTTTCAAAATCCACCGTGCCGGGATGGAGATCCCGATCGCCGGCAATCACAGCATGATCGACGCCGGCGTCCTGGGGTGTCTGGCGCGCAACTTTACGTTCCTTCTGAGGACTGTCCGAGATGCTTGGCAAATTAAGGAGTTGCGTGGCGAATCTCAACACAGTTCGATTGCAGGGGCAGCAGGGCCTGGGAACATCTCCCGGCGGCCAGATTCCGGATAGCCTGTTGGAGTAATTGACAACCGAGGAAGGGAACTCCGTTACGAATTCACGACCCCGGAGCAACTGCCGGCCGACTTCAAACGTGACATCGAGAGGTGGATAGATGAAAACAGTAATTCTTGACGTCCGGGCTCCGGCCGACGCGATGGGCGATTTCGCGAGGGGATGGAAGTCGGGCAAGGCGCAGAAAGTGGCTCGAATTTCCTTTGCGACCCCCGAATTGCTCTGGGAGGTGCTGACGCTGAAGCGATAGGAGCTTCTCAAAGCCTTGTGCGGTGCCGGGCCTGTATCCATTCGGGAAGCGGCCCGCCGTGTCAGCCGCGACGTCAAGGCCGTGCACGGCGATGTCAAGGCACTAATTTTTTTACCCGAACTTCATTGGGCTCATTCCGCGTGAGCAGCTCGAGCTCGTCCGGCCGAATCAATCCTTTCGTGGTGTAGACGCCTTCGAATTTCACGGACTTAGCCTCCAATCTGGAGGCGCAGCCTAAAGACCGCGCAGCCGGCCGAGTATCCCCCCGGTGAGGTATGCGGTGAAAAAGAGTCCGGCGCATATGCGCATAATGTATATTATGTTAAATA
>JACORW010000070.1 GCA_016179185.1 Gammaproteobacteria bacterium
CACGGGCGGAGGCGCGCCGCCTGCTCGCCGCGCACACGGTGGCGCCGCTGCCGGACCGGGTTGACCGGGCCCTGGCCGGCGTTGCGACTGCGTCCGGCACCGCGCGGCCATGAGCGCACCGGAACGGATCTTCGGGCCCGGCGCGATCGAATATCATCTCGATCCCGGCGAAGTGTTGCGGCTGCTGGGTTATGGCCGGCGCGGCGGGCAGCCGACTGCGCCCGTCCGGCAGCGCATCGCCGAGATGACTGCGGAGGCCGCCGGGCTTGTGGAGCCGCGCGGCTGTTACACGACGAAGGAATTGGCCGAGCCTCCGCGCAGCGGGCCGTTCCGCGGCGCCGAGCGCATCGTCTTCAGCGTCGTCACCATCGGCCGGCGTCTCGAGGACCGCGTCGCTGGACTGGCGGCGTCCGGCGCGCCGCTGCGGGCGATGATCCTGGATGCAATCGGTTCGGCCAGTGTCGAGGCCGTGGCCGACGTGGTGAACGCGGCAATCTGCCGCGAAGCGGGGCAGCAGGGTGTCTTTACCAGCCGCCGGATCAGCCCCGGCTATGGGCGATGGCCGCTGGAAGGCCAGACCGAGATCTTTGCGTTGCTGCCCACGGGCATCAGCGGCGTGGTGCTCAAGCCGACCGGGTTCATGCACCCGCGCAAGTCGATCTCCGCAGCCGTGAGCGTGGGACGCGGCATCACACATTCGAAGTACGTCTCGATCTGCGGCTATTGCGGGCGGCGCGATTGCGCCTACCGGCGCGACGCGACGCCGGTGGACGCGCCGTCGCGTTGAGCCGCCGGGCATCCCATGAAGCAGAAGCACGACGTGATCGTGGTCGGCGCGGGCCACAACGGCCTGGTGTCGGCCTGCTATCTCGCCCGCGCCGGCTTGTCGGTCTGCATGCTGGAGCAACGGCAGGTTGTCGGCGGCGCCTGCGTCACCGAGGACCTGTGGCCGGGCTACCGCGTCTCGACTGCGTCCTACGTCTCGACATTGTTCGATCCCCGCATCGTGCGGGATTTCGAACTTGAGCGGCATGGCTATCGGGTCTACAGGCAGGAGCCGGCCTTCTTCCAGCCGTTTCCCGACGGCCGCAGCCTGCTGCTCTGGGGGGATGAGTCCCGCGACCAGATCGAATATCGCAAGTTCTCGCTCCGCGACGCGGAGCGCCTGCCGGAGTTCCATGCGTCTCTGAAGCGGCTCGCGGGATTGACCCGGACGATCGCCGGCAGGCGCGCGCCGCGGCTGCCCGTGCCGCGCTGGTCGGACCTGCCCGATGTCTTCGCCCTGCTCGGCACAGCGCGGCGCCTTAGTCCGACTGATCTCGCGCGCTTCGTGGAGGTGGCGACGACCGGGATTCTCGATTTCGTCGAGCCCTGGTTCGAGTCCGAGGCAGTGCGTGCGTTCTATTGCGCGCAGGGCGTGATCGGGGCCTATGGCGGCCCCCGCACGCCGGGTACCGCCGCATTGCTGCTGCACGACTTTCTTGGCGGTGTCGAAGGCGCTTGCGGCGTGTGGGGTGTCGTGCGCGGAGGCATGGGTGCGATCACTCAGGCGCTCGCGGCGGCGGCGGGCGGACTGGGTGTTACGATCCGCACCGGCGCCCGGGTAGGCGAGATCCTGGTAACCGGGGATCGCGTCCGCGGCGTCGTGCTCGATGACGGCGATGAAATCGCGGCGCGGGCGGTGGCATCGAACGCCGATCCGCGGCGCACGTTCCTGCAGCTTGTGCCCGCGGGCGCCCTGCCGGACGAGTTCCGCGCCGCGATCGAGCGCTACCGGAGTCTGGGCGCCTCACTCAAGGTCCACCTCGCCCTGGGCGAGCTTCCGGATTTCACTGCCATGCCCACGGCCGGAGGGCGGTCCGGACCGCAGCACCGCGGCCTCATCGTCCTGTGCCCGAGCCCCGGCTACATCGAGCGTGCATGGGACCAGGCGAAGGTGGGCGCGTTCTGCGAAGAACCGATGGTCGAGTGCTGCCTGCACAGCGTGCTTGACGACAGTGTGGCACCGCATGGCAAGCACGTGCTGAACTGTTTCGTGCAATACGGCACGCGTCACCTGCGCGCGGGATCCTGGCAGGAATTGAAACCGGTCGTCGCGCAGCGGGTCATCGAAGTCATCGGACGTTATGCGCCCAACGTGCCACGGGCCGTCGAGGCATGGCACGTGTACACACCCGAGGACCTGGAGCGGGAGTTCGGCCTGAGCGGCGGCAACATCTACCACGGCGCGATGATCCCGGAGCAGCTCTTCTGCTTCCGTCCGGTGGCCGGTTACGCGGACCATCGCACGCCGATCCGCGGCCTGTACCTGTGCGGTGCCGGCGCCCACCCGGGAGGCGGCGTCTGGGGCCTTGCCGGTCGTAACGCCGCGCGCGAGATCCTCCGCGACCTCCCAGGGAGGCGCGACGGCAGCATCAGTACGTGAAAGAAATACTGACCGACCCGAACTGCTGCGATCCGCGCTGGCCCTCGAATTCATCCGAGCGCAGCACGTGGGAGTACGACAGCTTGAACCGGCGCCAGATCAGGCTGGCGCCGAGGACGACGTCCCCCACCAGCGGTTCCTTGTCCACGTCGTGACTGTTCTCGAACGTGTTGCCGTCGAGGAAAACATCGCGCAACACCCAGCGGCCCGCCACGGCGGCGAAGACGTAAGCACTGAGCGTCTCCCCGGTTTCCTGATAGCGCGGATCGCGGGTGTCCGTGGGCATGTCCACCTGCCCGGCCGGGCGGATGATGCCGGTGCCGAAATCGGTCGGTAGGTTCCAGCCGAAACGCGCCTCCGCGCCAAGACTGGCATGGGTGAATACCGTGCCGGCCGCGGCGCCGCCGTGGACCACGGCATCCACGCCCCACTGGCCGGCGAAGTCCCGCCGCGGCAACACCCGCAGCCGCCGGTCATAGATCAACGCCACGCCGAGTTCCGTATCAATCTGGTTGCCCCAGCCTCTGGCCCGGTCTATGCCGCGAAGGTCATGCACCAGGTCCTGGGCGTGTTCGGCCAGTGACCATGGACCGGTGAATCCGGCCTGCAACTCGAACGTGTCGAGGCGCCGGTAAGTCTTGCTGTGAAACGCCGCGCTGCCGTACAGCCAGCCGGCATAGGGACGATCCTCCCGGATCAGGTCCGCGCGCGCGATGTCCCGCGGCGTGAACATCAACTGCCCCACGGACAGGGAAACATTCCGCTGGCGTTCCGGATCATCGCTCCACGGCAGCAGATTGATGAAGCCGTTGGCGAGGCGCGCCGGCAGATGATCGCGGCGCAGGAACTCGAGATCCTGGAACCACTTCAGGTCCGGCGAGACGAAGCCCAGCTTGATGCCGTTGGTGTAGAACCGATCCGTGTCGGCAAACAGATCGTTTTCAAAATGCAGCGTGGCGGTCCAGGATTCCGGCGGCGGCGCCGCGGCGCGCGCCTGCACCGTGACGCAGGCGGCGGCCAGCGCGAATATCAAAAAGGGGGCCGGAGGCATGCCTGTCGTTGGACCGGCATGCCGGAAGGCGGTTCCGCCATCCATCAATGATGTGATCGCCCGAGATCCCTGAGAATCTCACGCGCGGCATTATGCCCCGGCGCGCCGGTGACGCCGCCGCCCGGATGGGTACCCGCGCCGCACATGTAGAGTCCGCGCACCGGGCCGCGGTAATCGCCGTGACCCAGCACCGGCCGCAGACTGTAGAGCTGATCCAGGCTCAGCGCGCCGTGGAAGATGTCGCCGCCGATGAGGCCGAACTTGCGCTCCAGGTCCAGCGGCGACAGCAGCATGCGGCCCAGCACGCTCTGTTTGAAGCCCGGCGCGTGGGCGTCCACCGTATCAATGATTGAATCCGCCGCCTGCTCGCGCGCCTCGTCCCAACTGCGGCCATCGGGCAACTCCGGATTGAAGTGCTGACAGAACAGGCTCGCCACGTGCCGGCCCTTCGGCGCCAGGGAGTCATCCAGCGTGCTTGGGATCAGCATCTCGACGATGGGCTGTTTCGCCCAGCCAAACATGCGCGCGTCGAAATAGGCCTGCTCCATGTACTTCAGCGACGGCCCGATGATGATGCCGGATTGCAGATAGCGATCGCCCTCGGCGGCGGGGGCGGCGGAGAAATGCGGCAGCGCGGACAGCGCCACGTTCATGCGGAACGTGCCCGAGCCGCATTTGAAGCGGCGTATGCGCGCGAGGAAATCGGCATCGAGCTGCCCGGGTTCCATCAGCTCCAGGTACAGCAGTTTCGGATTGACATTGGCGGCCACGCACGGCGCTTCGTACACATCGCCACCCGTCAGCGCGACGCCGGTCACGCGGCCATCAGCCGTGAGGACGCGATGGACCGCGGCGTCCAGTTGGATGTCCACGCCCCGGGCGCGGGCTTCCGTGGCCATGGCCTGGGTGATGGCGCCCATGCCGCCGATGGCGTGGCCCCACTGTCCGGGCTTGCCGTTCACCTCGCCGAACACATGGTGCAGCAACACGTAGCCGGAGCCGGGCGTGTAGGGACTGGCGAAATTGCCGACGATGGAATCGAATCCGAACAGCGCCTTCACGGCGTCGTGCTCGAACCAGTCATCCAGCAGATCGCCGGCACTCTTCGTAAACAGGTCCAGCACATCGCGCCGTTCCGCGGTAGAGAGATGCCGCAGCCGGTTGCCGACCTTGACCCCCTGCCACAGGTCCCTGAAGCCGCCGCCCACGTTGGGCGGAGTCTCCAGGATCATCGCGCGCAGCACCTCCGCGACCTTGTCCAGCATCGCGTAGTAGCCCGGCAGCCTGCCCGCATCATGCTTCGACAGCCGCGCGAACTGCTGTTGGGTCTCCGCCGGGCTCGCGCCGGTGCGCAGGTATTCATTGCCGGGCAACGGCAGGAAATTGGAGAACGGCCGCAGCAGCACGCGCAGGCCGTGCCGCTCGAGATTCAGATCGCGAATGACCTTGGGGTTCAGCAGGCTGACCGTGTAGCTGGCGACGGAGTTGCGAAACCCGGGATGAAATTCCTCGGTGACCGCCGCGCCGCCCACCACGGCCCGGCGCTCCAGAACCTTCACCTTGAGCCCCGCGCCGGCAAGGTAGCAGGCGCACACGAGGCCGTTGTGGCCGCCCCCGATGATGATCACGTCGTACTGGTTCACTGTAGCGCCCCCTGCCACGTGGATAGGGAGGCGATTGTGTAGAATCTGCGCCGCAAAAGGCAAGGAACGAGATCCCGATGACCGCCGACAAGGCCGCCGCAACACCCCTGGCGCCGGAGACCACAACGTATCTGGAGATGCTTTCGCCGGCGGACCTCAAGCCGTCGCGGGCGAACCCTTCGGCGTTGACGACACGACGCCTGCCGGCGGCCGAATTTGCCGTGGGCCGGCGCATGTACCAGGAAGTCGGGCGCGATTTTCTCTGGATTGACCGGCTCCAGTGGCCGGACCGGCAATGGCGCGAATACTACGAACGGCCGGGCATTGAACTCTGGATCGGGGAAGCGACTGACGGCATTGCCGGTTATTTCGAACTGGACACCCGCGAGGACGGTTCCACGGAGCTGGCCTACTTCGGCCTCGCCCCCGGCTTCATCGGCCGCGGCCTCGGCGGCCTGCTGCTCACCGCGGCCATCCGCCAGGCCTGGGCCAACGGCGCGCGGCGCGTCTGGGTGCACACCTCATCGCGCGATCACTCCGGCGCGCTGCCGAATTACCTCGCGCGCGGCTTGCGCATCTATCACACCGAAACGAAGCCGGCGCCGGCACAACCGGGTTGATCATGAGAGGTCGTCGCAACCCCAAACAGAAGTTGAAAATTCACCAAAACACGGACACTGTCTCTGCCGGACACCGAAACAATTTCCTGTCCCTCGCCTTGATGCAGAACGTCAACTGGCAAGGCGCCTTGCGGCGATTGCCCCGGAAAGTGGGAGGCAACTCCTGAAATAGATGTTCGGATCGTTTGCATGAACGCATTCATCGCGATCATATTCGCAAGCCTGCTTGCGCGGCTCAGCTACCAGATGGCGCGAAGCCCGGTGCTCCCCACCTTTGCTGCCGATCTCGGCGCCTTGCCCGAATTCATCGGCATCATCGTCGCCGCCTCGACCATCACGGGCGTCTTCTTCAAGCTGCCTTCGGGAGCGCTTTCCGACGTACTCGGAAGAAAGCGAATGATGGTGCTCGGCGCAGTCTTCTTCGCGCTGCCGCCGTTCCTCTATCCATTCGTCCATGATGCCTGGTCGCTGCTGGCGCTGCGCTTCGTTCACGGCTTTGCGACCGCGATCTTCTCTCCGGTTGCCTCGGCCTATGTGGCAAGCCTCGCAGAACCGGGGCGCGGCGCCCGGCTCGGCTGGTTTTCGTCGGCGAACGACATCGGCGCAACTGCGGGGCCGCTGATCGGCGGCTTCGTGTTGTATTTCACCGCCAGCTATTCGTTGACGTATCTCGCGGTAGGCGGGCTTGGCGTGCTCACGTTCATCGTCGTGTTGCTGTTGCCGGATGTGGATCGCACGGCGGCGCGTGAGGCGAGGACGTTCGCCGCGCGGGCCAGGGAATTTTGGCAGGGCATCACCGAGGTGTTCAAGACACCGCCGATTTTCGTTGCGGCCGCAATCGAAGCGGTGATGTACCTCGGTTACGGCGCCTTTCTCGGCTTCCTGCCAATCTACGCCAGGAACACAGGGCTCAACGATGCCGAGATCGCGGTCGTCCTCGGCGCGCAGCTAGTCCTGGCCATGGTAGCGAAACCGATCACCGGACGCGTGTCGGATCGGGTGGGGCGCATACCTGTCATCGTCACTGGCCTCCTGCTCTGCGCTGCCGCGCTGCCGCTGATATTCCGGAGCGAAAACCTGACCGCTTTCGTTCTCGTGGCGCCGCTGCTCGGTCTCGGGGTCGGCGCAGTCACGCCGGTCACCAATGCGCTCATCGCCGACCTCGCTTCAGCACGGCGCTTCGGCGCCGCCATGGGCGTGTTCGGAACCATCTGGGACATCGGCGAAGCTGCGGGCCCCATTATTGCGGGATTCTTGATTGGCGCATTGGGCTATGCGGCGACCTTCGATGTGCTTGCCGCCATAACCGCCGCAGTTACGGTCGGACTGGTGGCGCTGGTGCGCGACCCGAAAAAGGCGGCGGCTATCCGGGAACAGTAGTCGTGATCGCAGAATGCGCTCGAGCGTTGGCGCTCCGATTAGCAGTTTGTTGAACTTCGACTGTTTTTCGTTCGCGCTTATTTAGCGCTCGTTTTCATTCCGCCGGATCCCGTCCGCGCGACCGCTGCATCCGGCTTCGACAGCCGCAGTACAACATTTCCGGGCCGGTCGCGTGCTTCCATCGGCGTCAGTATCCGTAGGCCGCGTCAGGCCGGAAACCACTCAATCAAGGGGCGTTTTCAACCGTTACCACATATGGTAACATTTACGTATGGGTAAGATACGTAGAGGGAACTACGTGTTCTTGACATGGAAGGGAGACCACTCGCCCCGGCATGTCCATGTCTATCGGGATATGAAGATTCGCAGCGTAATGGCAAATAACCGGCGTAATGAATTCTCGGTCGTTACCCGGTCCGGGGCGACCTATACCTACCCGTACGCCAAGTCCGACCCGCGTCCGAGTTCGGACGACCGAATCGCAGAAGTCTTTGTGGACAAAGAGCTGGGAAATGAGGCCTTTACTTTCGTTCTGGAATCGGGCCGCGAAGGCTCCGTGCACATTGAGCAGGTGCTTGAGTATCACGAGGATCCCAATTATCTGGCAGCGCTGCTTACTTACAAACTTACCGTGGCCGCCCAACAGGGCGTGAAGGGCAGCGGACTGAGCCGGCGCCAAATCGCCAAACGCTTGCAGACTTCAGTGCCGCAGTTGTATCGCCTTCTCGATCCGACGAATACGAGCAAGTCAATGAATCAACTGGTTGCCCTGCTGCACATCCTGAATCGTGATGTTGACGTTGTCGTGAAGAGGAAAGACGCGGCATCGGCCCCAGGGCCGGCGCCTCCCTGGCGGATTGGCATCCACCGGCGCGCACGTTTTCGAACCGGTTGACCAGCACCAGCAGATAGCCTCGCCCTGCGGTGCGTAGGCGTTTCGCGGCACGAATATGGGTTCCTGGGCGGTACATTGAAAATCCCTCAACCCCGGGCAACAATTCAGTCCCAGGGCGGATTGAGTTCCCTGTCCTTTGGGCGGCTCGACTCACCGGGGAACCGATCTGAACAGGAGCGCATGATGGGAACTGCAAAGAGCGCCGGCCGGTGCGGGTCCGGCCTAAACTGCGCCGTCCCCGGCACCAGCGCCGTGCCGGGGATGTTCTCAGGAAAGTGTTCGATGTTCACATACGGGATGACCGCCACCCTGGCCCCGTCCGGCAGTTTCAGCGGCTTGCGACGGCGAGATTCCGAAGGTACTCAAGCGCCTCGGCCTTCGACACGACATCGCCATACTTGCTGTTGATGTCGAACAGATTGGCTTCATGCGGCTCAGGGTGCCGGTCCCCGACACACTCCCGAACCACGATGGTCCGAAAACCGTATTGGGTTGCATCAACCGCTGAAGGGCTCAATCCACCCTACGTCGGCTCCTGTAGGGTGGATTGAGCGCAGCGAAATCCACCGCCGTTTCCCGTCAACCCTCGACAAGGAAGTCGCTTGCGGCGAGCGCTACAGCACCGCTCAACTGCGCAAACAACACCGCCGCCCCCGCCCCGCTGCCATCAGCGTCGTAAAACAGCTCCCCCGTCGAAGTATCGTAAAGAATCCGGTCATCGGCGTCCGCCGCCACGACCCCTGCTCCCGAAACAAAGGCGCCGGCCGCCAACTCGCCCGGTTCCAGCGCCGTAAAGATCAAGCCATCGAGCACGATCGTGTCCGTGCCCGTCACAAAATCCTGAATGACGTCCACGTTGGTGGCTGCGTCGAGCGCAGCATCGAATCGGAATGTATCGTTGCCGTCTCCGCCCGCCAGGTCGTCATTGCCCAGCCCTCCCGCCAGGACATCATCACCCGACCCACCGAACAACGCGTTGTCCCCCTTGTTGCCGCTGAGGACGTTGTCGCGTTCATTGCCCGTGCCGCTGACATTGCCCTCGCCCTTCAATGTCAGATTTTCCACGTTCGGCAATTCATCCAGGCTGTAGTTCTCCCGCGTTTCGATGGTATCGGTTCCCTTGTCAATCCCCTCCTTAACCGTATCGACCAGCTTGACCGCGCGGTAGGTATCGTCGCCCGCTCCGCCCCTTAATTTATCCGCGCCGCCGTTCCCGCTCAGCGTGTCATCTCCTGCCCCACCCTTCAGCACGTCGTCGCCCTTGCCACCCTTCAGCGTATCGTTACCGTCGCCGCCCTTGAGGATGTCATCACCGCCCCCGCCGCGAAGGGTGTTGTCGGGTGCATTGCCCCTGATCGTGTTATCGAGCGCATTACCCGTACCGTCGATCGCCGCGAATCCATTCAGGAAGAGCCGCTCGACATTGGCGCGCAGCGTATGCGTGACGATGCTGTTCACGGTGTCGATGCCGGCGCCTTTACCCTCCGTGACGAGGTCGTCCACGGAATCCACAAAATAAATGTCGCTCCCCGTTCCCCCGATCAGCCGGTCGTCGCCCGTGCCACCGGCAAGGATGTCGTTTCCCTCCTCGCCGCGGAGCGTGTCGTCTCCCGCATTGCCGTAGAGGAAATCCGCGCCCAGGCCTCCCTCCAGCAGGTCCGGGCCCGGAAAGCCGTCCAGCAGATCCTCTCCCGGTCCGCCATCCAGCATGTCCTCACCATCAAAACCCAGGAGCACATCGTCGCCGCCCCGCCCGGACATCTCGTTATCCCCGTCGAACCCTCCCAGGACGTCGTCGAAGGGACTTCCCAGGATGACGTCGTCGCCCCGGAGCAGGAACTCGATGAGGCCCGCGCCATCGTTCACCTCGTAGAAATCAGAGATGGTTGCCGCATCCTCCGGCCCGGTCTCGTAGCGGATCGCCAGCTCGCCGTCCCAGAAGACCTCGATCTGCGTGACGCTGCCGCCTGTAATGCTCTGATCATCACCGAAGGTGAATCCGGACCCGGAAAACTCGGTTCTGAAGCCCCCGCCGTAATCGAGCACGACCCTCGTCGACGTGGACTCCGTGATAGTGAAGCCGCTCAGGTCGAAAAAGATGGGATCGAAAATGCTGGTTTGTTGGAAGATAGTGACTGTGGCCACGCTGAACCGCCCGTCGATATCACCCCAAACGGCTACTTCTGATTGTGGATTTGTTGCAGGCCATCCATGGCCTGCACCCTTCGGGCGTGCTCCGCACGACCCGATTCGCTCCCGGCGAATCGGTCGCTGCGCTTAATCCACCCTGCTTGTCGACCCGCCGAATGCCTCCCCCGGGGCATCCCGACTCGCGGATCGTCTTTATGACCAGCCGGGATGGGCAGTTACGACACGCCTGTGCGTACGGCCCCGCATTTCCGGCACCCGGCGGCGGGATTCTGTTAACCAGGTCTCAAAATATAAAAAGGATAAAAACCCTTTTTGTCAAGGTCAGCGGTTAATTCACTGGTTACGAGGAGCCACGCGCCCTGCCACTGCCACGAAATCCTGCCCCATTCAGCCCTCGCCATCGGAACACCTTCCCGCGCCAGCGCCGCTTTCCGGCCCATCCCGACCGGCAGGGCAACCACCGCCCTGCCGTGCCCGGCGGGATCAATAAAGGTGTATGAAGTCGACCCCCCTGGCCTGTCCCCAGTGCGGTCACGCCCTGCGCATCATCGCCGTCGCGCCGGTGCGGCCGTCATCCGTCGCATCCTCTAACACCTGCGCCGCTGGGATCCACATCCCAAAGAACCCGACCACCCCGCCCGCGCCCCACCCTGGCCGCCCGAAACTACCCTCCCGCTGACCTGGCATCCCGTCCCCGACAGCGCCTGAGC
>JACORW010000069.1 GCA_016179185.1 Gammaproteobacteria bacterium
CTGCGACCGCCATGGATGGCGGGAATGCAGAAACTGCCGGGAGCAAGTTTCTGCCATTTTCAATGACTGCAAGTCATTGAAAATGTGAGGCACTCGAAAACCGCGCTGTTGTCGCAAACCGTCCCGGGTTTGCGCCATGCGGGCGCCCTTCGGGCGACCCGATTTGTTCCGGACAAATCGGTCGCTTGCTGACCGCCAGGGATGGCGGAAATGCAGAAAATGCAGGAGCAATTTTCTGCCTTGCTCTGACAAGCCCAGGATGGGCTTGTTCAGAGCGTTACCTGACACGCTGTTGAAAAACAAAAGGCCACGGGCCCATTTGTCCCATGGCCTTTGGATCGCCAGGACGTACCGGGGATCAGCGCAACGCCGGATTCACCGGCCGCTGAAAAACCAGATGTTCGGCAGCCCGTTAACCTGCCGCCATGTCCTTCAGCGCCTTCAGCGCGATGGCGCGCACGGAGTTCGTGGCCGGCTTGGCCTTGATCATTATCTCCGCGCCGGTAAACGGGTTGATACCCTTGCGTGCGGCACGGGCCGGCTTTATCACTCGACGCAGCTTCACGGAAAGCGAGGGCACGGTGAATTCGCCGGAACCCTTCTTGTTCAGGTGGCAGCGCGCGAGATCCGTCATGGAGTCCAGCACTGCCCCAACCTGCTTTTTCGTCAGGCCCGTGTCCTCCGAGATGGAGCTCAGGATCTGCGACTTGGTCTGCTTGGTGGTGATAACTGATGGTTTCTTGGCCATTGATAGGTCCTCGATTATTCTGCTGGTGATATGGAATTGGTCTTCCCCAGAATGCCCCAGGCGGTGCGCGGCCCGAAGGTCAATGCTGTCTGTTTTATTGTTGCTTCAAGGCACGTCAATTATCCTATGTAACCTCTGAACAAGTCCATCCTGAAGGCGTTTAGCAGGGTTATGCAACACTCCGATTTGCATCACCCTGATGCGCACGGATGGATTTTTGCGTCAATTTCTCAGACATCCGCTTCCGGCGCTGTCTGAATGTCATCCGGGTCGCTCGCAACTTTCCGGGGTTCAGGTTCAATACGTTCCTGCACTTCCCGCCATAGGGTATTGAATGCAGCGCTGATTTCGCTGCCTGGGGCACAGACCTGAAGCGGCGCGCGATGACGCCCCATCCGTTCCACCGCCGCGGAATACCAGATACGCGTATTCAACAGCTCCGGGTGATTGCGCGCAGCCTGTTCCATCGTTTCCCGATGCACGCGCCGGCGTCGATCGGCCATGGAAAAAAACGGCAGCAGCCTTACCTCGAACTCCACGTGCTTCAGAAACCAGGTCTTGAGCCGCTCATATACACGCACCGACAGGTAGGTCGGGATGAGAGGAATCAGAAGCGTATCCGCGGCCCGGAATACATTCTCGGACACCAGCGACAGGGCCGGCGGGCAATCCAGGATTACATGATCGTATTCGTGCCGCACCGGAACGATCAGTTTGGCCAGTCGTCCGGCCCGCTTCCGTTTTGCGGCCAGCTGGCGTTCCAGCTTGCGATAGGAAAAATCCGCGGGCATCAGGTCCAGCCCGGGATAATTGGTGGCCTTGATGAAGTCCTTCAGTTCACTCCTGCCTTTGAGCAGTTCCTTGCCGCCGCCGCGTACTTTGGGTTTGATCCGGAAGAAGAACGTGGCGGCCGCCTGCGGATCCAGATCCCAAAGCAAGGTCGTGCTGCCTGCGCTCGACGCCGCGTAGGCGAGATTCACCGCTGCCGTGGTCTTGCCGACCCCCCCTTTCAGGTTGTAGCAGGCGAGTACCCGGCCGGTCATGGACCCCTCCCTGACAGCCTGATGCCAGACCCGTCCCGCATCAGCCTGCCGCCAGCAGACGATCGACGGACTGCCGCACCGGCGCCGACGCAAAGCGCTCAAAGCGCCGGAGGAACCCCTGTTGCGCATCGTGTTCAAGCCGGTCCAGTTCCGCGCCGAGTGCAGTCATCGCCACCAGCGTCGGCGGCTCCGCGCCCGGCTGCGCCGCAAGCTCCTGCTGCCATTGCATCAACCACTGGCGCTGCACGTGGTAGTCCACTATCTCGCCCAGCACGCCCTGGAGCTTTCGCAGCCTTCCGACGACCATGTCCACGTCCGCTGGCGGATACAGGCTTCGGAACGCCTCCAGCAGGTAGCGCAGTTTCTTGCCGTCCTTGCGCAGTTCATGCAGCTCCGCGCTGTACAACCCGACACCACAACGTACCCCGGTGCGCAGCAGGCGCCGGTGCAGGCGCCGCAATGCTTCATTGGCGACATCGAGCGCACGGGGCCCCACGGCGGGCTGCGGGGCGCGCGTTCCGGCAAATCCTTCCAGATAGCGCCGCCACTCGGGGATGAAGTCGCGAAACCGCGGCTCCGACATTGCATGCAGAAGCCGTTCACGTTCTTCGTGCCGCCGCTGTCTGAGCAGCGTTTCGAGCGGCGCCAGCGCGCCGCGGTGCCGATCGCCGAGTTGCGCCGCCAGACCGGGCAGGGCCGCGAGAAACACGTCCAGGTCGCGCTGCGGCGAAGTGATCCGGCTCAGCCACGCGAACGTCTCGCGAAAGTTTGCCGCGCCCTGGGAAGGGAATGCGCCGCGCACCTGGATCAGCAACGATCGGCTGCGCCGGCAGGCAACGCGGAAATCATGCAGAAATTCGTAATCCGTGTCGGCGCGTATGCCGTCCACGTTGGATTCGATGATACGGAGCTGGCTGAGCAGCAACCGCCCCAACGCGCGCCCGGCGGACTGGCGCGGCAGCAGCAGCAGTGGTTCCTTCGGTGGAGGCTTGGCCACCCGACCGCGGCCCTGACCGCAGAATGACTCCGCCGGATCCTGTTCCGCGCGCGGATTCTCCAGCGCCGCCGCCAATTCCTCATGCAGGCGCCGGCAGGACTTCTCATACCCGCGCAGTGGCCTGATGCGCAGGACGTGCGCCAGCGTCTTGCGGCGCGCCGCAGGATCCGCCTCGAGCACCTGTTCGCGAGTCAATGCAGCGCGGATCTTTCCCTCGCCATCCACCAGGTCAAACTCCCAGGCGCGAATACGAACTTCACGCCGGCGCAGCAATGCGCGGCCGCCGCATAACGGCAGCAACGCCTGCTGCACCGGCCCCGCCGCCACTGCCAGCGGCTCGGCCGGCTCCCGCTCCAGGACCTGTTCCAGATACTCGGTGTCGGGTCCGGTTCCGCGCAGCAGGAGCCGCGCGCCGCCGTTCACGTCCAGTTCCAGCCAGCGTCCCGCCTCGCGCAGCCGGTAATCGAAAGTATCCACCACGCTGCGCCGGAACTCGTGGCGCCTGCCGGGGACGAGGTTGAAAGAGGATTCAGCGATGCGCCGGACTTCCAGGAACTCCCGCCGCGCCGACAGCAGACGCTGAAAAAGCCGTCCCTTCATGGGATCCCCTCCCCATGATCGAAGCGGCCTGCGCCCGTCTCCGGCGCGACATACCGGCACACCAGGGGAGGCTGATCAGCTTCCAGACAGCGCCCGGTGGCCGATGTCCCGGCGGCAGAACATGCCGGGCCAGCGGATCCGGCCCACTGCGGCATAGGCGCGCTGCCGCGCGTCGGCCACGTCACGGCCCAGCGCGCCCACGCACAATACGCGTCCGCCGCTGGTGACGGTCTCCCCGTCGCGCGCGGCCGTGCCCGCGTGAAATATTTTGACGTCCGGATCAAAGTTGTCCTCCAGTCCCTGAATAACGTCGCCTTTACGCGGCTCATCGGGATACCCCGCCGCCGCAAGCACCACGCCGAGCGCGATGCGATCATCCCATTGCGCCCGGTATTCGCCGAGCCGGCCATCCACCGCCGCCAGGCACAGCTCCACGAGACTGCTTCGCAACCGCAGCATTACCGGCTGCGTTTCCGGATCGCCCATACGGCAGTTGAACTCGAGCACCCGCGGCGCGCCGTCGGGACCGATCATCAGACCCGCGTACAGAAACCCGACGTACGGGCGTCCTTCGGCCGCCATTCCGGCAATCGTCGGCAGAATGATCTCCGACAGTGCGCGTTGATGCACCTCCGGCGTTACCACCGCGGCGGGCGAGTACGCCCCCATGCCGCCGGTATTCGGCCCGCGATCGCCCTCATCGCGGGTCTTGTGATCCTGGGAGCTGGCCAGCGGAACCACGCGGGCACCGTCACTGACCACGATGAAACTCGCCTCTTCGCCGGGCAGAAAATCCTCGACGACCACGCGGCGACCCGCCGCACCGAAGCGGTTGCCCGCCAGCATGTCACGCGCGGCAACCCCGGCCTCGCCCTGATCCGCGGCAACCACAACCCCCTTGCCGGCCGCAAGCCCATCGGCCTTGACCACCACGCGCCCGGGCCGGGTGCGCAGGTAATCCAGGCACGCATCCAGTTCGGTGAAACTGCGGTACGGGGCCGTGGGGATCCCGTGCCGCGCCAGAAAATCCTTGCTGTAGGTCTTTGATCCCTCCAGTTCGGCCGCCGCCGCCGTCGGCCCGAAACACTTCAGACCACGAGATTGAAAGTGATCCACGATGCCGGAGACCAGCGGCGCCTCCGGCCCGATAATCGTAACCGTCACCGCCTCGCGCACCGCAAAATCGGCCAGACCATCGAAATCGTCGGTACGGATCGGGGCATTGACGAGTTTCGGTTCCCGGAGAGTTCCCGCATTTCCCGGCGCGACGAACACCCGTTCCACGTCCGTGTCCTGGGCCGCCTTCCACGCCAGCGCGTGCTCGCGCCCGCCGCCACCGACGACCAGTACCGTTTTCGTCACGGGTCACCCGGCAGTCAATGACGGAAGTGCCGCATGCCGGTGAACACCATCGCGATGTCATGTTCGTCCGCCGCTGCTATCACCTCATCGTCACGCACCGAGCCTCCGGGCTGGATCACGGCGCGGATCCCGGCCGCGGCCGAGGAATCGATCCCGTCCCGGAACGGGAAAAATGCATCCGATGCCATGACCGCGCCGCGCACCTCCAGCTTTTCGTCCGCTGCCTTGATGGCCGCGATGCGCGCGCTGTACACGCGGCTCATCTGCCCGGCGCCAATGCCGATGGTCCGGCGATCACGCGCGTAGACGATGGCGTTGGACTTCACATACTTGGCCACGCGCCAGGCAAACAACAAGTCCGTAAGTTCGTCCGGCGTGGGTTCACGCCGGCTGGCAATCTTCAAATGTTGCGGGCCGATGACCCCGGAATCACTGTCCTGGATCAACAATCCGCCACTTACCCGCTTCATTTCCAGTTGCGACAGCGGCCGGCCCCGGCTGCCGGTGACCAGCACCCGAATGCCGGCCTTGTTCGCCGTAACGCGGAGCGCCGCGTCGCTGACCACGGGCGCAAGAATCACCTCCACGAACTGCCGCGTAACGATGGCCTGTGCCGTGGATTCATCCAGCGGCCGATTGCATGCGATTATCCCGCCGAAGGCGGACGTGGGGTCGGTCGCGTAGGCGTTTTCGTAAGCCGCCAGAAGCGTATCCGCCTCGGCGACACCGCAGGGGTTGGCGTGCTTGACGATGACGCAGGCAGCGCCGGCGAACGCCAGCACGCATTCCAGCGCTGCATCCGCATCGGCAATGTTGTTGTAGGAAAGTTCCTTGCCCTGCAGCTGGCGCGCGCCTGCCAGCGAGCCCGCGGGCGGCTGTGACTCGCCGTACAAGGCGGCCGACTGGTGCGGATTCTCGCCATAGCGCAGATCCTGCAGCTTGCGGAACTGCATCGTGAAAGTGCGCGGAAAATTCAGGTGCGTCCCGTCGGCGCCGATGGCCCCCAGATAATTGGAAACGGCGGCGTCATATTCGGCCGTGTGCGCGAAAACCTTTTGCGCCAGGCGAAAACGCGTCTCCGCGGACAAGCCGCGTTCAGGTCCGGCCAGTTCACGCAGCACTGCGTCATAATCCGCGGCGTCAACGATAACGCCGACGCGGGCATGATTCTTTGCGGCGGCCCGCAGCATTGCCGGTCCGCCGATGTCGATGTTCTCGACCGCTTCGGCCAGCGTGCACTCCGGGCGGCTCACCGTGGCGACAAAGGGATAGAGATTGACCACCAGCAAATCGATGGGATCGATACCATGCTCTTGCATGACCGCCTCGTCCATGCCGGAGCGGCCAAGCAATCCGCCGTGCACCTTCGGATGCAGCGTCTTCACGCGGCCATCCATGATCTCGGGGAAGCCCGTGTAGTCGGAAATGTCGCGCACTGCGACCCCGGCGTCGCGCAGCAGCCGCGCCGTACCGCCGGTTGAAAGGATTTCGACGCCGAGACCGGACAGCCCGCGTGCCAGCGCGACGACGCCGGTCTTCTCGGAAACACTGATGAGCGCCCTGCGGACCGGCATGCACCTGACGCTCAATTCGTCACGCCGGCAGCATCAGGCTTTAATGCCGTATTTTTCCAGACGACTGCGCAACGTGGCGCGGTTCAATCCCAGCATCTGTGCCGCGCGACTGAGGTTGCCGCGGGTATTCTCCATGACCACCTCAAACAGCGGCCGTTCCACTTCGGCGAGAAACAGATCATACAGCCCGGCGGGATCGTGGCCGTCCATGTCCCGGAAATAGCGCTCCATCGCTTCCCGGACGTTGTCACACAGGCTCGCAACCGCGCGTTCGCCGGATTTGCGCGCCGCGTTCAAGCCGCCGCCTCCAGCATGTCGCCCGTGAACCAGTCTGTGAGCGCGGCCAATTGTTCACCGGCGCGCCCGGCCAGGTTGACCCGGGTGCGCACGGATTCCGTTCCGCCTGCTGCACGCAGATACCAGCCGACATGCTTGCGCGCCACGCGCACACCCTGAAGCTCGCCGTAGAACCCATACAATCGTTCCAGATGCCGTCGCAGAATCGCCCATATTTCCCCTCTTGAAGGCGCGGGCGGCGGCGCGCCGGTGGCGAGAAAGTGGGCGATTTCGTGGAAGATCCACGGGCGCCCCTGGGCCGCCCGGCCGATCATCAGGCCGTCGGCCCCCGAATGCGCAAGCACAGCGCGCGCCGCCCCGGCGCTGTCTATATCGCCGTTGGCCAGGACCGGGATTGACACCGACGCCTTGACCGCGCGCACCGTGTCATGCTCCGCATGGCCGGCGAACGCGCACGCCCGTGTGCGCCCGTGCACGGCCAGGGCCTGTACGCCGGCACCCTCGGCAATGCGCGCCACGCGCACGGCGTTCCGGCTCGCACCATCCCACCCGGTACGGATCTTCAATGTCACGGGGACCGGGACGGCGGCAACCACGTGTTCGAGAATGCTCGCGACCAGGGCCTCATTGCGCAACAGTGCGGACCCGGCCGCCACGTTGCACACTTTGCGTGCCGGGCAACCCATATTGATGTCGATGATTTGCGCGCCGTGATCCACATTGAAGCGCGCGGCCTGCGCCATCTGAATCGGATCGGCGCCGACGATCTGCACCACCCGCGGCTCGGGTTCACCGGCATGATCGCGGCGCAGGCGTGTCCTGCGGCTACCCTGCAATTGCGGGTCGCTGGAGACCATTTCCGATATGGCCATGGCAGCGCCCAGTTCGCGGCACAGCACGCGAAATGGCCGATCGGTGATACCGGCCATGGGCGCCAACACCAGGTTACCCCGTAGCGAATACCGTCCTATTTTCATCCACGTCCAGAACCGCTTGTCGTTGTTTTTGCCGAATCGCCCGCACGGACCGGCGTGGCCGGCGCTGTAACGTGGCGGGCAAGGCGCAGATCGGGCGATCTGTTTGTCGACTGCCGGAATCGAAACTGAAATTGCAATTCGTTTCCGGCGCCGGCTTCAGCAGATTGTCGAGAAATGCAGTCTTTCAACGAACCCTCTGTGCCCCGCAATAATAGCGATTGGCACGTTGCGTTGAAAGCCGCGGACGGAAAAAATTTTCTGCGCCGAGTTGCGCCGCAAACTTCAACCGCGCATGTCACGGGAATCAAACAGTTGCGCGTCACACCACCGAAGAGAGTTATCTGAATCCGATCTCGAAGCTCACCGCTTCCGCGCCGACACCGGCGATCTCAAGCACCACATGCACGGGGGCGTCGGGCGCCATGCCGCGCCGGCGATCAATGCTGTCATCCAGATACTCATCCGGCGCAAAGGCGCGCGCAGCGATGACCGTGCCGCTGGTATCGGACAACGCCAGCTGAATGAGCGGGAAGGACTGCGCAAACGATGCAGTGTTGGAAAGCGTGGCATTGACGAGCAGCGCATCCTGGTAGCGCGGATGGGCGCGCACGTCCCGGTTCAGCACCGAAATCGCGGAAAGATCCCGTTGCCGCAGGACGCTGCAACCGATGCGCGCGCACAGCCATTCCGCATGGGTAAACAGGCCGGGATATCGCGCCAGAACCGCATCGCGCTGAAACCAGGCAATCTGCGCGGTCCCCGCCAGCAGCAGGACCAGCGCCACCGCAGTCCAGGCCCGTCTGCGGCCGGGATATCCCCCGTCCTCCGGTTCCCCGTCGTCAATGGACGGCGACCAGCGATTAGCCTGGCGCGCCGTGGCGGGTTGTTCTACTGACACCGGACCTGGCGCTATATCGAACTCCGGCTCGTCCGCGCCGGGATTCGCCGCCGGCGATTTTCCCTGGATCGCGCTCCGTTCCAATGGCACATCCCGCAGCCGCGACAGGGCGTTGAACTGCGCGCCGCAGAACCCGCAGCGGACCTCGCCCGCGGCGGCGGAGAGATGACCGGCGCTGAGGCGGAACTGGCGCCCGCAACTGGGACAGTCGGTGAACACCGGATCGGGGCCGCCGGCGCGCTCAGAGCCTGCGCACGCCCTGCACCAGGACCCACTCGTTGCGAAACACCATGGGGCCCATGCTAAACCACGGTTCATAGGCGGCCAATCCTTCCTCCGCCTGGGTGGCGAGCAGGCCTGACAGGGCGATCTCGGCGCCCGGCCGCGTCACGCTCGCGAAGTACGGCGCCAGTTCGCGCAGCGGCCCAAGCAGGATATTGGCCACGAGCACATCCGCCGGCACCGGTAGCGGTGCGCGCGGTTCGAGATAGTGGAGCCGATCCAGCAGACCGTTCCGCTCTGCGTTGGCGCGGCTGGCCGCCAGTGCCTGCGGGTCGCTGTCCGCCATCCACACCCTGTCTGCACCCAGCAGGGCTGCGGAGAGACCCAGTACCCCGGACCCGCAGCCGTAATCAACGAACGTGCAGCCGCGCAGATCCCGGGAGGCGATCCATTCCAGACACAGTGCCGTCGTGGGGTGCGTGCCGCTGCCGAAAGCGAGCCCCGGATCCAGCGTCAAAACCAGCCGCGCGGGAGGCGGCGCGATCCAGCTGGGGCAGATGCACAAACGCTCGCCGAACAGCAGCGGCTCCAGCCCGCTTTGACCGCTCCCGGACCAGTCCTGATCCGGGACGGCGGCGACCGACACCGACGCAGCGGGCCCCGGACCGAGGTGATTGCGCAGGCAGGCCAGCAGGACGTCCACATCGGCGTCCGCGGGAAACAAGGCCCGTACCCGGCAGCATTGCCAGTATTCCGGCGCCGCCGGGTCATCGCCGAACAACTGGCGGTCGTCGCCGGCGGAGATGCTGACGGAGCCGGCACCGAGACGATCGAGAAACTCCGTCAAGCGGTCCACGTCCGCCTGCGCGCAGTCCATGGATATGCATAGCCAGGCCATTTCGGCGCTTCGGGTCCCGCTATTCCGGCTAGCCGGCACACCGAACCTGAACACGCCTGTCGGTGCCTCCCGCCTGCCGGGTTGATGGAAAACCGCGATTTGAATCAGCCTGCCCAACCGTCAGCGCTGCACCAACTTGCCCTGCAGGTAATGAATATCCGTGCCGCCGGCCACAAACGCCGCGTCGTGCAGGATGGTCTGGTGCAGCGGGATGTTGGTCTTGATGCCGTCAATCACGATCTCGGCCAGCGCCGTGCGCATGCGCGCAATGGCAAAGTCGCGTGTTTCCGCGTGGGCGATCAACTTGCCGATCAGGGAATCGTAATGGGGCGGTACACGATATCCGTCATAAACATGGGTATCGACGCGGATCCCCGGCCCGCCCGGGTGGTGGACGTGCTCGATGAGGCCGGGGCACGGCAAAAATGTCTCCGGATCTTCGGCGTTGATACGGCACTCGATCGCGTGGCCGCGAATCCGGATGTCCTGTTGCCGGTAGCTGAGCGGATCGCCATTGGCTATGTAAAACTGCTCCTTGACGATGTCGACGCCGGTAACCATCTCCGTTACCGGGTGCTCCACCTGGATGCGCGTGTTCATCTCGATGAAATGAAACTCGCCGTCCTGGTACAGAAATTCCATCGTGCCGGCGCCGCGGTAGCCTATGCCGGCGCACGCTTCCACGCAGCGTTCCCCGATCTTTTTCCTCAGTCCCGCATCGATCCCCGGCGCCGGCGCTTCTTCCAGCACCTTCTGGTGGCGGCGCTGCATCGAGCAGTCGCGTTCGCCCAGATAAATGACGTTGCCGTGCTGGTCCGCCAGGATCTGGATTTCGACGTGGCGCGGATGTTCGAGAAACTTCTCCATGTAGACCGTGTCGTCGCCGAACGCGGCCTTGGCTTCGGCGCGCGTCAACTGCACCGCATTGCGCAGGAACGCCTCGCTGTGCACGACGCGCATGCCGCGCCCGCCGCCGCCGCCGGATGCCTTGATGATCACGGGAAAACCGATGCGCCGCGCGGTCCGCGCCAGTTCCTCGGCGTCGTCCGATAACGGCCCGTCCGAGCCCGGCACGCACGGCAGACCCGCGTCCCGCATCGCCTTGCGGGCGGCAATCTTGCTGCCCATGAGCCGGATGGTCTCCGCCTTCGGCCCGATGAAGATGAAGCCGCTCTGTTCCACGCGCTCGGCGAAGTCCGCATTTTCCGCCAGGAACCCGTAGCCGGGGTGGATGGCCACCGCATCGGTCACCTCTGCCGCGCTGATCACTGCCGGAATATTGAGATAACTCTGTGCCGATGGCGCCGGCCCGATGCACACGGCTTCATCAGCGAGCAGGACATGTTTCTGCTCACGATCCTGCTCGGAAAACACCGCGACCGTGCGGATCCCCAGCTCGCGACAGCTGCGCAGGATGCGCAGTGCGATCTCGCCGCGATTGGCAATGACAACCTTCTCTAGCATTGCGTACGCCCCGTGCCGCAGGAGTTACCGCGTATTGAATAGTCAGGGTGGCGGCAGGTTGATGCAAAACGTCATGAGCGCAGCCAGTACAAGGCGCGAGCCCCCCCGAAACCGGAGCGTACACGATAGTACGTGAGGATTTCGCGGGGGCGAGCAACGCCGTAATGGCAAGCGCAATAGTTTTGCATCAACCTGTCAGGGTTCACGGATGACAAACAGCGGCTGCCCGTACTCGACCGGCTCACCGTTCTCCACCAGGATCTTCGCGACCACGCCGCCGACGTCGGCCTCGATCTGGTTCATGATCTTCATGGCCTCGATGATGCACAGGACATCGCCCTTGCGCACGGTCTGTCCCAGTGACACGAATGCCGGCTTGTCCGGCGCCGCCGCTTCGTAGAACAATCCCACCATGGGCGCGCGCACCAGGTGGCCATCCGGCTGGTTCCGGTCCGCCGCTTCCACCGGCATCGCCGGACCGGGCGAGGCCGCCTGCGGAACCGAGGCGCCGGCCGCGCTTGCAGCGTTCGCCGTTCCGGCGCGGCTGACACGCACGGATTCCTCCCCTTCATGAATCTCGATCTCCGATATGCCGGACTCCTCCAGCAGTTCGATCAGTTTCTTGACCTTGCGAATGTCCATCGCCTACCCGTCCCGTGTCCGCAACTGCTGATCGGCAGCCCGCAACGCCAGTTCATACCCGTAGACCCCCAGTCCGCTGACAATTCCGACCGCCACGTCGGTCAGATAGGAATGGTGCCGGAACGGCTCTCTGGCAAAGACATTGGAAATATGGATCTCGACAAAGGGGATCCCGACCCCGAGCAGCGCATCGCGCAGCGCGATGCTCGTGTGCGTCAGCGCGCCGGGATTGATGAGGATGAACCCGGCCTGTTCGGTGCGGGCTTGCTGCACGCGGTCCACCAGCTCATGCTCGGCATTGCTCTGGAAACAGACGACGGAATGACCCAATTCCCCCGCCAGCCGGGCCAGTCTGGACTCGACGTCCGCCAGCGTGGCCGTGCCGTAGACATCAGGCTCGCGGGCTCCAAGCAGATTCAGGTTGGGTCCGTTCAGGACAAGTATTTTCGCCATTGGATGCGTGGAGATGGAGAAATTTAGCGGCGTTTCGCCGTCTTTTTCCAGATATTAACAGAAGTTCTTCCAATCAAGAAAGAACTGCGGGGGCCGCTGCAGGGGCTGCGGGAACAGTTTTTTTCAGCGCACGCCTACAGAAGCGGGGACAGCGCCGATTCGGCGCGCTCCACGGAGAGGGGCCCCGCCTGGACAAATGCGATGCGTCCATCCCGCCCGATAATGACGGTGTAGGGTAAGGTGCCGACGTGGTTGCCGTAGGCCTCCGCGACCCTGATGACCTCCATCTCGCCTGTCAGGATCGGGTAATTCACCTGGTATTCCACGACGAATCGGCGCACCGGTTCCGGCTGCTCCAACGCAACGCCCAGAAACTGCAGCCCGCGGTCGCCGTACTTCCGCTGCAGGGCCACGAATTCCGGGATTTCCTTGCGACACGGCGGACACCACGTCGCCCAGAAATTGATCGCGAGTACCTTGCCGTCCCATTCGCTGACCTGCCGTGTCACGCCGTCCAGATCCGGCAGGCTGAAGTAGGGCCGCGCGGTGCCGATGATGCCTGCGGCATGGATGGCCGCCGTTGCCGATTCGGCAGTCGCCGGCGCCGTTGCCTGGGCGCCCTGCTGCCAGCGCGCCAGGAGAAACCCTCCGGCCGCAGCCAGCACGGACAGGCATCCCGCGAGGATGCCCGCGTGCCAACGCGTCACGAGCTGACGGCCCCGGCGAGGTGCGCGACGAAGTCGTCGGCGTCAAGGAATCCGCCCAGCCGCCGGTGGCGCAGTTCACGGGCCTGCACATCAAAGAACAGGATGGCAGGTGGGCCGTACAGACCGAATTCATTCAGCAACTGCCGATCGGCGCTGTTATAGGCGGTCACGTCCGCCTGCAACAGAACGACATCCGTGAGGCGCGCGCGTACGCGCGGATCGGGAAATGTCTCGCGCTCAAGATCCTTGCAGGTAATGCACCAGTCGGCGTAAAAATCGAGCATCACGGCACGTCCCTCGGCCCGCGCATGCTCAAGCTCCGTCTGCAGGCCGGCAAGTGAACTGACGCGCTTGAACGGGAGCCGCGCCGGCTGTGCGGCGGCAGCGGTGCCGGAGTCGGCAAGCGACGCCAGCGGCCGCAGCGGATCGTCGCCGCCGCTGGCTGCGCCCACCACCAGCGTGGACCCGTATACCAGAAACGCGAAGCCCAGCGCCTGGCCCACGCGGCGCCACGGCATTGCGCCGTCGAGCCGATCCAGCGCGCCCAGGAAATTTGCCGCGACGAGAAACAGAACGCCCCACAGCAGCAGGGTCACCGGCCCCGGGAGGACGCGCCCCAGGAACCATATCGCCACGCCGATCATGATAAGACCGCATGCCTGCCGCACCGATTCCATCCAGTATCCGGCGCGCGGCAACAAATAACCTGCGGACAGGCCCAGGACCAGCAGCGGGGCGCCCATGCCGAGCCCGAGGGCGAATAACGCGGAGCCGCCCAGCAGCGCGTCGCCGGTCTGGGTTATGTACAGGAGCGCTGCGGCCAGCGGCGGCGCCACACATGGGCCGACGAGCAGCGCCGACAACACGCCCATGACTGCGGTTCCGCGAAACGTGCCGGCGTGCTGGTGGCTGGTAATCGCCGCAATCCAGCTCTGTACGCGCACCGGCATCTGCAACCTGAACAGCCCGAACATGGACAGCGCGAGTAACAGAAAGACGGCACTGAACAGTACCATTGCCCAGGGCGCCTGGGCCGCCGCCTGCAGATTGAACCGGGTCAGCCCCGCGAACACGCCCAGGGCCGCATAAGTGGCCGCCATGGCGACCACATAGACCAGCGACAGCAGGAATCCGCGGACGTGGGTCACATGTTCGCCGCCCCCGAGGATGATGCCTGACAGGATGGGAACCATCGGGAAGATGCACGGCGTCAGCGACAGCAGGATGCCGAAGGAGAAAAACGCGATGAGATTGGCCATAAGGCCGGCGCCATTCAATCCGGCCAGCGTGCCCCAGGTCGCCGGATGCGCCGTGCCGCCCGCCGATCGGACCGTCCCGGCCGCAACGGGGGACGGCGGCAGCGTCACGTCGAGCTCCTGCACCTGCGGCGGATAGCACACGGAACCGTCCTTGCATCCCTGATACCCGACGCGCAGTCGCAGCGGGAGTTCGCCGGCATGATTGCGGATGACCGGGACCTCGACAGTCAGCGGGCTGAAATGCACTTCCACACGGCCGAATGCCTCGTCTTCCTTGAACGCCCCCCTCGGCAACGACAACGCGGCCGCATCCACAACCGCGTCGCCCTCGACGACCGCAAACGAAAATTTCTCCCGGTAGAGGTAATAGCCGTCCTGGATGTCCCAGGTGAGGCCGACGCCTGACGCGTCGGGCGCGACGGACAACGGAAAGGCCCGCTCCGGCGGCAGGATCTCGTCGTCCGCCGTGCCGGCGCCGACCAGTTCCCGCAGGCGATCGCTTACCGACGCCGCTTGCAGAGGCGCGGTGACCAGGGCAAGAACCAGCGCGATACCAACGCCGTTCAGTTTCCGGAAGGCTCCGTACAAGACTTAATCCACGCAAGATATCCGGCCAGGCCGTCACTTACAGGGACAGCCACGACTTCCGGAAGTTCATAGGGGTGCAGCGCCTGGATGCGATCCTGGACGGCCTGATAACGGTCCGCCGTGGTCTTGATAAGCAGCAGATGCTCCTCCTTGTTATCCACCTTGCCCACCCAGCGGAAGAACGACTGGACTCCGGGGATGATCTGCACGCAGGCGGCCAGCTGATCTGCCACCAAATCGTTGGCGATCTTCTTGGCGGTGATGGACCCCGGGCAAGTGCTGAGCACCAGCAGGAATTTGGGTTTGTTGGGCATTTTGCGCTGTTGTCTCTGCGGCGGCGATTTTACCGCGAAATTCGAGGCTACATTTTGAATTTCTTCCCGGTCAGGTCACCGTGGTGCATGCCGCCGATCCGGGGCTGCCCTCCGTGATCCGGCCGTTCGCCGGGCCGGGTCCGATGCTAGAATCCGCGTCCCCGGCAAATTCATGAGACTCACGGAGGAGCGCTTCCCGCCCAGGCGGGCGCCAACAGCGATGACCAGAAGGTCCCGGAAAAAAACCGGCCGGCGCACGCTGGCGGAACGCAGCGATCGGCATGTGCTGTACGAACGCACCGTACAGGATGCCGAAGCCGAGATTGATTTAATTGACGCCACGTTCACGGCGTTGCGCGGACGCCGCGCGGAGCGACTGCGCGAAGACTTCTGCGGTACTGCAAACACGGCCTGCGCCTGGGTTCGCCGGCGCGGCGGCAATTTCGCCTGGGCCGTGGACCTGGACCCGCACGTTCTCGACTGGTCGCGGACCCACAAGCTTACGCAGCTCGCCCCGCGACAGCGGCAGCGGCTGCGGCTGCTGAATCTGGATGTGATGCGCGTGCGTACCAGGCCGGTGGACATCGTGCTGGCGCTGAATTTCAGTTACTGGGTGTTCCGTGATCGCAGCACGATGAAGAAATATTTCCGGCGCGTGTACGCCGGGCTGGCACCGGACGGCGTGCTGTTTCTGGATGCCTTCGGCGGGTACGAGGCGTACCAGGAAATGAAGGAGAACACCGCACACGGCACCTTTACCTACATCTGGGATCAGGCACGCTTCAACCCCGTCAACAGCGAAATCACCTGCCACATCCATTTCAGGTTCCGCGACGGCTCGCGCCTCGACAATGCCTTCACCTATCACTGGCGATTGTGGACGCTGCCGGAATTGACCGAGATGCTGGAGGAGTCCGGATTCCGCGCCACCGTGTATTGGGAAGGCACGGATCGGAACGGCGAGGGCGACGGCAATTTCACCCCGGCCGCGGAAGGCGAGGCCGATGCCGGCTGGATCGCCTACGTCGTGGCGGAAAAAGAGTGATGGCGGACCTGGTGCAGTTAGCAGGGTGATGCAAAACTCCGTTTTGCATCACCCTGGTGGCGCCCCAGGGATGGGACGCAGCATTTATCAAGCATGCAAGTGCTTGATAAATGGAGCAAGGCCGAAGCTCCGCTTTGGCCGCAGCGCGAGGCAAAAGTCCATGGATGGACTTTTGCATCAACCTGTTAGGGGTTCCGGATCAGGCTGCCGGGGGAACGGGTGGAGTTCCGTCCGGCGAATCGGTTGCGGACGCCTTCAGATCCTTCGGCCGCACCAGATGCAGCAGCCTGGCGCTGCGCCGCTCAGCGCCGATGCGCCCGCGGAATTCGAGCACCGCCGCCGCCGCGGTGGTCATCAGCTTGCCGCGGTCGTTCCGCGCCACCGGGTCAGATGCGAGGTGCAGGAGCAATTCTTCCAGGCCCGGATTGTGCCCGATCAGCAGCAGCGTGCTGCTGTCGGCCCCATGGCCGGCCACGACCTCAAGCAGCCGGCGCAGGCCTGCCTCGTAAATCCGCTCATCCAGCACGATGCGCTTTTTCCGGATGCGCAGTTTTTCCGCCACAATTTCCGCGGTGGCGCGCGCCCGCAGCGCCGGTGAGCTGATCAGCTTGTCCGGGATCAGACCGTTTTTGCGCAACCATCTGCCCATGCGCGGCGCGTCCCTTTCCCCGCGCCGCGCCAGTGGGCGATCAGCGTCCCGGCGCACTTCGTCGGGCCAGTCCGATTTCGCGTGGCGCATCAAGATGAGCAGACTCTTCCTGGACATTGCTGTTTCCTTCGCCGTCCGCAACCCGCCTTATTATAGCGCTCCACCTCCGGAGATCCGGGCCACGTGAATCAGACCGCCGTCGAATCGTTTGCCGCCGTGGATCTGGGCTCGAACAGCTTCCACATGGTCGTGGCCAGTTACGCCGAAGGTCGGCTGCAGATCATCGATCGCATGAAGGACATGGTGCGCCTGGCCTCGGGCCTCGATGAGGCGCGTCAACTCACCGCAGACTCCATGGACCGCGCGATCCAGTGCCTGGAACGGTTCGGCCAGCGCATCGGCGAGGTGCCCCGTTCCAACGTGCGCGCGGTCGGCACGAATACGTTGCGGCAGGCGCGCAACGGCACGGCGTTCCTGGCACGGGCGCGCAAGGCCCTCGGGCACCCCATCGAGATCATCGCCGGGCGCGAAGAGGCGCGGCTCATTTATCTCGGCGTTTCCCATGCCGTCTACGGCGCCGGCGAACGCCGGCTGGTCGTGGACATCGGCGGCGGCAGCACCGAAGTGATCATCGGCCGCGGCTTCGAGCCCCGTCTCATGGAGAGTCTTTACATGGGCTGCGTCGGCGTGAGCGAACGCTATTTCGGCGAAGGCGAGATCACCGCCAAGCGCATGCGCCGCGCCATGCTGTTCGCCCAGCAGGAACTCGAGACCATCGAGACCACGTATCGCAAGACAGGCTGGGAGGCGGCCATCGGCGCGTCCGGGACGATCCTCGCCATCAACGATGCCATCCGCGCCAAGGGGTGGGGAGAGAACGGCATCTCGGCCGAGAGTCTGCAGAAGTTGCGTGAACTGCTGGTGGAGGCCGAGCGCGTGGACAAGCTGTCGCTGGAAGGCGTTGCGGAACGGCGCATGCCGGTGTTTCCGGGCGGCGTCGCTATCTTAAGCGCGGTATTCGAGTCGCTGGGCATCGAGCAGATGCTGGTGTCGGATGGCGCATTGCGCGAGGGACTGCTGTACGAGTTGATTGGCCGCACCGAGGACAAGGACACGCGCGACAGCACCATCGCCGAGCTGGCGCAGCGCTACGGCGTGGACATGGATCAGGGCAAACGCGTCGCCGCCACCGCGACGCGCCTGTTCAAGCACGTGCAGGGAAACTGGGAACTGGATGCACGCAGCGATCGGAAGCTGCTGGAGTGGGCGGCGCAGCTCCATGAGATCGGACTCGCCGTCGCCCATGCCCAGCATCATCACCACGGCGGATACCTGCTGACGTTTTCCGACATGGCCGGATTCTCGCGCCAGGAACAGCGGCACCTGGCCGTGCTGGTGCGCCTGCACCGGCGCAAGTTCGACGATGTCGAGCTGGCTGGCATGGCCGACGACGAGCGCGAACGTCTCGTGCGCCTGTGCGTGCTGCTGCGGCTCGCCGTGGTGCTGAACCGCAGCCGATCCACCGAGACACCGCCGTCCATCGGCGCCGAGGTCGAGAAGAACCGTATCTCGCTGCGCTTCGCGTCCCGTTACCTCACCGATCACCCGCTGACGCTGGCGGACCTCGAAAGCGAACAGGAAATGCTGAAGTCCGCCGGCATTGAACTGGCCTTCGAGTAGCCTATGAACCGGCCGGCGGCGCGGCGCCGGCATTATTGGTAGAAATTGCAGTAATGCTCGAGCAGCGCGCGCTGCGCCGAGCGCGGTTTGTGACTGCCGGCCCTGAGCCGGCGGTAACCCCCGTCGCCCTGCAGGACCCACGCCTGCGTGTTGTCGGCGAGATAATTCTTCAGACCGAACTCGATGATCTGTTCCCGCGGCCGTTTCTCGTCTATGGGGAAACACGCCTCGACGCGATGGTGCAGATTGCGCGGCATCCAGTCGGCGCTGGAACAGAACAGCAGTTCCTCGCCCCCGTTCAGGAAATAGAACACGCGGCTGTGTTCCAGGAAGCGCCCGACGATGCTGCGCACCTGGATGTTCTCGGACACGCCCCTGATTCCCGGCCGCAGACAACAGATGCCGCGGATGATGAGGTCGATCTTTACGCCCGCCTGTGAGGCCCGGTACAGGGCCTGAATGATGTCCGCGTCCACCAGCGCGTTCATCTTTGCGATGATGCGCGCGTCCCTGCCGGAAAGGGCGTTCTGCATCTCGGTCTCTATGTTGCCGAGGATCCCCTTGTAAAACGTGAACGGCGACTGCAACAGCTTTTTAAGCCGCCCGGCCCGCCCCAGCCCGGTGAGCTGGTGGAACATGCGGTTGACGTCCTCCACCATCGCCTTGTCGCAGGTCAGCAGGCTGTAGTCGGTGTATTGGCGCGTGGTGCGGGTATGGTAGTTGCCCGTGCCAAGATGCGCGTACCGGCGCAGCCTGCGGCCCTCGCGCCGCACGACCAGAATCATCTTGGCATGCGTCTTGTAGCCGACCACACCGTACACCACGTGCGCGCCCGCTTCCTGCAGCTCGTTGGCAAGCTCGATGTTCTGCTCCTCGTCGAAGCGGGCACGCAGTTCCACCACCACCGTGACTTCCTTGCCGGCGCGGGCTGCGTCCTTCAGAGGATCCACGATCGCCGAATCATTGCCGGTGCGATACAGCGTCTGCTTGATGGAGAGAACATCCGGATCCGCCGCCGCAGTGCGCAGGAAATCTATGACCGGCGCGAAAGACTGGAACGGGTGATGCAGCAGGATGTCGCCGTTGCGCAGCACGTCGAATATGTTCTCTTCCTTCTGCAGCCGCGGCGGCAGATCGGGCGTGAACGGTGGATAGAACAGTTCCGGGCGCTTAACCAGCTCATAGATGGCCAGCAGCCGGTTGAGATTCACCGGGCCGTTCACCTTGTACAGATCGCGGTTCTCGAGCCCGAATTTCTGCAACAGAAACTGGCTCAGATCGTCCGGGCAGTTGTCCGCCACTTCCAGCCGCACGGCGTCGCTGAAACGGCGCGACGGCAGTTCGCCCTGCAGCGCGCGCAGCAGGTCGTCCACTTCCTCGTCATCCACCAGCAGGTCGCTGTCGCGTGTGACCTTGAACTGGTAACAGCCGGTGGCCTTCATGCCGGGGAACAGATCGCCCACATGCGCATGAATGATCGCGGACAGCAGCACGAAGTCGTGCGGACCACCGCCCTGAACTGCCGGCACGTGCACGACGCGCGGCAGCGAGCGCGGCGCCTGCACGATGGCCAGCCGAGTCTCGCGGCCGAAGGCATCCTTGCCGTCCAGCGAGACGATGAAATAAAGATTCTTGTTCAACACGCGCGGAAACGGGTGCGCCGGGTCAAGTCCGATGGGACTCAGCACCGGCAGCACGTTCTGGTTGAAATAGTTGCGCACCCAGCGCGCGGTGCCGGGTGTCCACTCCGATCGGCGCAGGACGCGGATGCGCTCGCGGACCAGCGCCGGCTGCACCACCTCGTTCAGAACCCGGTATTGTTCCTCGACCAGCGAGTGCGCCAGGCTGCTGATGCGGCCGAGGAGTTCCTGGGGCGCAATGTTGTCGGGACCCCACTGGGTGGAACCGTACTTGACCTGCTGCCGGATGCCGGCGACGCGGATCTCGAAGTACTCGTCCAGGTTGGTGCTGGCAATGCACAGGAACCGCAGCCGCTCCAGCAGCGGCACCTCCTCGTCCTTGGCCTGATCGATGACGCGCCGGTTGAACTCCAGCAGACTGAGCTCGCGATTGATGTACAGCTCGGGATTCTTGAGGTTTACGACGTCCATGGGATCCGCGGTATGAGGTCAGGAAATTCCACCATGACGTCCCGGGTCCGCGCTTGACTCAGATCAAGCTTCGGCCGCGGGCCAGGGTGCCATCGGCATGAATGTCAGCGGCTGGTGCGCAACTGTTCCTCGATCTCCTCGAAACTGATGTGGCGCACATCCTTGCCTTCGACGAAATAGATCACGCTCTCGCAGATATTGCGCGCGTGATCGCCGATACGTTCCATGGCGCGCGCCACCCAGATGGCGTCCATGGCGCCGCCGATATTGCGCGGATCCTCCATCATGTAGGTAATCAGCTGGCGCAGGATCGCATCGTACTGCTCGTCCGAATCCGGTTCCTTGCGCGCCACGGCCAGCGCCGCCTGGGTATCCATGCGCGCAAATGCGTCCAGCGCGTCATGCACCATGCGGCGCACGAAGGTGCCCATCGCACCGATGCCGATGTAGTATTCCCGCGGCCCCTGTTTCTCGGCCAGGTCGATCGCCATCTTTGCGATTTTCTCCGATTCATCGCCGACCCGCTCGAGGTCGGTGATGGTCTTGGCCACCGCCATGACCAGACGCAGATCGCCGGCCGCCGGCTGGCGCCGCGCCAGGATGTTCGTGCAGTCCTCGTCTATGGCCACTTCCAGCGAGTTGACCTTGTATTCGTTCTGCAGCACCTTTTCGCCGAGCTCGGTGTTGGAGTCGGCCAGGGCGCGCAGCGCGTCGATCAGCTGCTGCTCCACCAGGCCGCCCATGCCGAGCACGCGCGTGCGGATGTGTTCGAGATCGTTGTCGTACTGCCGGGAGATGTGCTGGGGGATGGTGCCGATTGCCATGGGCGCGTTCCGATCAACCGTAACGACCGGTGATGTAATCCTCGGTCATTTTTTGCGAGGGATTGGTAAACAACGTGTTGGTATCCTTGAATTCGATCAGCTCGCCGAGATACATATAGGCCGTGTAGTCGGAAACGCGCGCCGCCTGCTGCATGTTGTGCGTCACAATGATGATCGTGTAACTGTCCTTCAATTCGTAGATGAGTTCCTCGATCTTCAGCGTCGAGATCGGGTCCAGCGCGGAACACGGTTCGTCCAGCAGCACAACCTCGGGTTCTATGGCAATGGCGCGGGCAATGACCAGGCGCTGGGCCTGGCCCCCGGACAAGCCAAGCGCGTTGTCGTCCAGCCGATCCTTGACCTCCTCCCAGAGCGCGGCGTTGCGCAGCGATTTCTCCACGACGGCATCCAGCGTGCGCCGGTCATTGACGCCCTGAATGCGCAGGCCGTAGGCGACGTTTTCGTAAATGGACTTCGGGAACGGGTTCGGCTTCTGGAACACGATGCCTACCCGCCGCCGTAACTCGGACACATTCACCTCTTTGCCGACGATACTCTGGCCGTGCAGCGAAATCTCTCCTTCCGTGCGCACGTCGTCAATCAGGTCGTTCATGCGGTTGAAGCAGCGCAGCAAAGTGGATTTGCCGCAACCGCTCGGCCCGATGAACGCCGTTACGCGCTTCTCCGGCAGCAGCATGTCAACATTTTTCAGCGCCTGCTTTTCCGCGTAATAGAGATTGAGCCCATGCACTTCGATGCACGGCTTTTCGCGATCCAGACTAAGCCGCTTCTGCGCCTGGGGCAACGCCGACAAATTGATGGCATGGGAAGGCACATCCTCGCGATCGGCGGCCGCCAGCACGGACACGGCCGGCCTGCCGGAATTCTCGGTCAGGGGCGCTGGCATGGGTTCAGTTCTGCTCGGCGGCACGGTACTTCTGCCTTAGCCTATTACGAATGCGGATGGCTGTCAGGTTCAGGACCACGACGATGAACACCAGCAGCAAAGCGCTTGCGTACACCAGCGGCCGGGCGGCCTCGACGTTGGGACTCTGGAAGCCAACGTCATAGATATGGAACCCGAGATGCATGAATTTTCGATCCAGGTGCAGGAATGGGGCGTTGCCGTCCAGCGCCAGTGACGGTGCCAGCTTGACGACGCCGACCAGCATCAGCGGTGCGACCTCGCCCGCGGCGCGGGCCACGGCCAGGATGAGCCCGGTCATCATTGCGGACGCGGTCATAGGCAACACGGTGCGCCACAATGTCTCGGCCTTGGTTGCGCCCAACGCCAGACTGCCCTCGCGGATGGCGCGCGGCACGCGCGTCAGCCCCTCCTCGGTGGAAACGATGACCACCGGCACGGTCAGCAACGCCAGTGTCAGCGAGGCCCACAACAGTCCCGGGGTGCCGAAGGTGGGAGCCGGGAGGGACTCGGCGAAGAACGCCGCATCAATGCTGCCGCCCAGGAAGTAAACGAAGAAGCCCAGGCCGAACATGCCGTACACGACGGACGGCACACCGGCCAGGTTATTAACGGCGATACGGATGAGTCGCGTCAGCGTTCCCTGTTTGGCGTACTCGCGCAGGTACACGGCGGCCATGACGCCGAACGGCGTCACCAGCACAGCCATGATCATGACCATCAACACCGTGCCGAAGATGGCCGGGAAGATCCCGCCTTCGGTGTTGGCCTCGCGCGGCTCATCGGCCATGAATTCCCACAGCTTGAGCGCATAGAAGCCCAGTTTGCCCGGCAGCGGCATTTCATTCGGACGATAGGCGCGCACGATTTTGGCGATCGGGAGCTCGTGTTCGCTGCCGTCGGCCAGCCGGATGACATAGGTGGCCTCGTTGAGTCGCGCGTACAGCTCCACCAGCCGGCCGGTGTGCCGTTCGTATTCCACCTTTAATCCGGTCCTTTCACCGTGAATACGTGCGCGCTTCTGCGCGTCGTCTACATGGTTCAGTTCCAGCCCACGCTCCTCGAGACGCAGGCGCTCCATGCGGTAATTTGCCGCCCCGATGAGATCACGTTCGACGTGACGGATGGTGTCGAAGACAGCGCCGGTTTCCTCTATCTGGCGGCGCAATACCGGCCAGGGATCAGTGTCATTAACCAGGGATTTGCCGGCGCGTTTTACCGCCACCAGGTAGCCGTACAGGTTGCCCCATTCGCGCCTTTCGACCGCCATGACATCGGTCGGAAATGTGACATTTCCCATGCCCGCGCCCAGCACCCAGCGGAAATCGATTCCGAGAAAATCGCGGTTCCCGGTCTTGATGAGGCGCCGCTCCACCAGTTCCTGCTCCGCCCGGATGCGCGGATCCGCCTGACCGAGGCGCGCGCGCGGCACGATCTCGCGGTCGGCGAATTCGCCCAGCACGTGTTCCACGGCGCCGTTCTCGTCGGTGTAGGAGAAACCGGCGATTGGTCCGGGCCAGAAGTGACCCAGGCCGTGCACCGCAATCAGCAGCAGCAGGCCGGCGACCATGATCACCGACACGCTGACCGCGCCGGCGTTCAGCCAGATGTACGGTCCGCCCGCGTCAATCCACTCTTTCAGGTTCCGCGTCATTACAGGTTGCTGTACTTGGCGCGCAGGCGCTGGCGCACGACTTCGGCGACAGTGTTGAACAGGAACGTGGCCAGGAACAGCACCAGCCCGGCGAGGAACAGGATGCGGTAGTGGGTGCTGCCGACCTCGGATTCCGGCATTTCGACGGCGATGTTCGCGGACAGGGCGCGGAAACCCTGAAAGATATTCAGCTCCATGACCGCGGTGTTGCCGGTTGCCATGACGACGATCATCGTCTCACCGACGGCGCGGCCGAGACCGATCATCACCGCCGAGAATATCCCCGGGCTCGCGGTCAGCAGGACCACGCGCACCATGGTTTGCCACAACGTCGCGCCCAACGCGAGGGACCCGGTGGTGAGGTGCTTTGGCACGCCGAAGATCGCATCTTCGCTGATGGAGAAAATTGTCGGAATGACCGCGAAACCGATGGCGAGCCCGACCACGAGCGAATTGCGCTGGTCGTAGGTTATGCCGAACTCGCGCGTCAACCACAATGGCATGTTTCCGCCGAAGAACATCACTTCCACCGTCTGGCTGAGCGAGACGGCGATGGCGAAGCAGACCGCCAGTACCGGGAGCAACAGCAGCGCTTCCGAGCCTTCCGGCACCCGCTGGCGCAGACGTTGCGGCAGCATGGCCCAGAGACTCCCGAATGCCAGGATGGAGACGGGGATGCTGACCAGCGCGAGAAATACCCCGGGCAGGTGGTTCTCGACGAACGGCGCGAACCACAGCCCGGCGAGAAACCCGAGAATGACCGACGGCAACGCCGCCATGATTTCAATGGTCGGCTTCACCAGGTCGCGCATCCACGGCTGCATGAAGTATGCGGTGTAGATGGCGCCCATGATGGCGAGCGGCACGGCGAACAGGCTGGCGTACAACGCCGCCTTCAGCGTGCCGAACGCCAGCGGCGTCAGGCTGAACTTGGGCTCGAAATCGCTGCTGGCGGAAGAAGATTGCCAGATGTATTCCGGCTGCTCCCGGCTCTCGTACCAGACCTTGCCCCATAACGACCGCCAGGAAATCTCCGGGTGCGGGTTTTGCACGGCCCATACACTGAGGCGTCCGCCGGGTCGTTCCGCCAGCAGTGCATCGGCCCGCGGCGCAATCGCCATCCGTTCCACGACCCCGTCCGCCGCCTGCACCAGCGCGACCGTGCGCTCCGCGGTCGTGTGGTAGAGTCCCACGCGCCCGGAGGCGTCCGAGGCGACGAATCCCTTGCGAAAATATTCCGGCACCAGCGCGGATATCGGGCGGGTCTGGGAACTGAAGAACCGCGCGCTTCGCAGCCGATACTCGTTCTCCGCGTCGCGCACCGGGAACCATTGCGTGATCCGGCCGCGGCTGTCGCCGACCAGCATGGAGATGCCGCCGCTGAGAAATGCCAGCGCCGTGATCCGTTCGCTGTCCGGCACTGCGGCAACCCGATCGACGAGGCGTGGTTCCGACTTGTCGGTGATGTCGAAGTAATACAGATTGCCGCGGGTATCCGCCACGTACAGTTCGCGCTGATCCACGTCCACGGCGAGGTAAGTCACGGGGTATTCCACGGACAGCTTGGACCGCGTGCGTACCGTTTCCATCTCCTTGCCGGCCGGAGACTTGCGCTTGCGCACCAGCGATACGAGCCACAGACGTTCCTCGTCGGTGGCGGCGGCAATGGTAGTCTGCCGGTCGTCGGACTCCGCGCTTATCACCCGCAGCGGCCGGCCGCCGGCGTCCACCGAAATGGGATTCTTCCCGGCGGGATAATCCAGGCGCGGGCTGATGACACGCACATCATTGGGCCAGGTAACGTCGTAGGCATGGCGCGCCAGGATGGCACTGCCGTTGGACATGCCGGCCGCCAGCAGACCGCGCGCCGGGTCGCCGGCCGAGAATGCGGTGATGGCCGCAGGCGCCGAACCGGTCAGCGATTTTCGCGCCAGCACCGCGCCGTCCCGCAAGGCGAAGAACAGCGCCTCGCCCGCGGCGGTCACCCGCAGGCCGATCTCCCGTTGCTCCTCCAGCGCATAGTGCAGTGTGGCGGCACCGGTGCCGCCCGGGAGCGTGAACTCGATCCTTTCCGTCATGCGCGCCGGGCGAAACAGGGGGGTGACCACGTACACGAGATAAAACGCAATCAGCACGATGGAAAGAATGATGCCGATTCCGCCGATGGCCATGACCCAGGCGGTCAGGCGGTCCTTGATGCCGCGCCAGCGCCGGTACCGCGCCGAGGCTGGAGAACGGAAATCGGGCAATACGACGCTGGGATCAACGGCGACCATCAATACAGTCTAGGTCGCCGTCATGACAGTACTGTTACCGTCGCAGGTTCTTGAAAAAACAGGACAATTGCCATCGTCCGGGGAGCGTGGCGCAGGACCCCGTCCGGCGTAACCGGTTCCGCCCCGCGTGCACGCCAGCGCGACGGGTGGGCCAAGAAGGGGTTTCCGCGCAGGTTACCGGAGTTGCTGGATCTGTTCGGCGGCCAGCGTTGCGGGCAGCGGAATGTAACCGTCGCGCAGCACCACTTCCTGGCCGATCTTTGACAGGATCATCTTCATGAATTCCAGCTCCAGCGGCGGCAACGGTTTGTTGGGCGCTTTGTTGACATAGACATACAGCAGCCGCGACAGCGGGTAATCGCCGGCTACCGCGTTCTCCGGCGTGGCATCCACGAATTTTCCTCCTTCGGCCGCCAGCGGAAGGGCGCGGATACCGGAGGTCTTGTAACCGATGCCGGAATAGCCGATGCCGCTCAGCGACTTCGTCACCCCCTGCACCACCGAAGCCGATCCGGGCTGTTCATTGACGTTGTTCTTGAAGTCGCCCTTGCACAAACCGAATTCCTTGAAGTAGCCATAAGTGCCGGACACCGAATTGCGGCCGTAAAGCTGGATCGGTTTTGCCGCCCAATCTCCCGTCAGCCCAAGCTGGCCCCAGGTCTTCACGTCTTCCCTGTAGCCGCATTTGCGCGTGGCGGAGAAAATCGCGTCCACCTGCTGAATGCTCAGCCCCGCCACGGGGTTATCTTTGTGCACATAGACCGCCAGCGCGTCAATGGCCACGCCGACCGCGGTCGGCTTGTAGCCGTGTTTGTTCTCAAAGGAGGCAATTTCCTCCGACTTCATCTCGCGGCTCATGGGCCCGAAATTCGCCGTGCCTTCGGTCAATGCCGGCGGCGCCGTTGACGAGCCCGCGGCCTGGATCTGCACGTTGACGTTCGGGTAAAGCTTCTTGAAATCCTCCGCCCACAACGTCATGAGATTCGCGAGTGTGTCGGAACCGGCGCTGTTCACGTTGCCCGAAACGCCGCTGGCCTTGGTGTATTCCGGCAACGCCGGATCCACTCCGGCCGCGATGCTGCCGGCGGACACGAGCATGGCTGCTGCCGCAGCCGCTGCCTTTGCGAAATTCATGTTCATGGGGTCATGTCTCCTCAGGTTGATTGAGCGCCAGTCTGGCGGCCCCATGTGACAGGCTTGTTACGGCGCGATTACCGCTGCGCGACACCGGTATCAGGAAACGCCCGCCGCGGTGTGGCGCGGCTCGGGACGCCGCACGATACGGGCAACGGGAAAATGACAGATGAATGTGCTGCCCTTGCCCGGTTCGCTCTGGATCTCCAGTGTCGCGTCGTGCCGGGCCAGCGCATGTTTGACGATGGCGAGCCCGAGCCCGGTGCCGCCGTAGGCACGGGAGCGTCCTTTGTCCACGCGATAGAAGCGCTCGGTCAGCCGCGGGATGTGCTCGGCCGGGATCCCCTCGCCCTGATCGGTGACCGCCAGATGCGCGCCGCGCTCGTCGCTGAACCAGCGCATGCGGATGCCGCCCCCGGCGGGCGTGTATTGCACGGCATTGAAGACGATATTGGAAACGACGCTGTACAGATCGCGCTGGCTGCCGCTGAGGCACAACCCCGGTTCAGCTTCGACGCTGATCCGGTGGCCGGATGCGCCGCTCAGCGTCTGGGCCTCCCGCTGCACGTTCAGCAGCAGCTCGCCCACCGCGGTCTCTTCGCTGTACGGCTGCTCACCGGCGCTCTCCAGCGTGGACAGCTGCAACAGATCGTCTATCAGCCGCTGCATGCGCAGCGCCTGGCCGCGCATCTGCCGGATCTTCGGGCCCCAGTCCGGCGGGCAGCCCTGCGGACCGTCCTCGAACGCCTCCAGGTAACCGGCGATGACGGTCAGGGGCGTGCGCAGTTCATGGGAGGCGTTGGCGATGAAATCGCGCCGCATCCGATTGAGGCGCTGCAGATCGGTGACGTCACGGGCCACAAACAGCGTGTCGGCATCGCCGTAATCGGCGACGCGCAGCTCCAGCAGCAAATCCTCGCGCATCGGCGACGGCAGTTCCAGTACGCGCGGGGCGGGGTGCGCCTCATTCGCGCCCATTACCTCCGCCAGCGATGGATGACGCACCAGATTCGCGATGCGCTGACCGGCGTCGCGGGGAAATTCGATGCCCAGATAGGGGCGCGCGCGGTCATTGGCCCATTTGATGCGCCCGCTGCGATCGGTAACGATGACGGCGTCCGGCAACGCCGCGGCGGCGTCGCGAAAGCGCGACAGGTAATCGGTGAGTTTTGCCTCCCACTCCGCGTGATGGGCGTGGGCGGTTTCGAATTCGCGGCCCAGGTCATTGATAACGCCGGGTACGTCGGGGAGGCTCTCAGGGGCCCCATGGTGCACGCATTCCGCCACCTTGCGCAGGGACCGCATGTACCAGACACACAGGCCGGCCAGCGCAAACGAGACCAGCATGAACGGGTGCCCGGTCCAGAGCCCGGGGATCAGAGCGCCCGCCACCACCGCCAGCGCGCGCAGCAGGTCAGCGCGCATGGACGACCGCCAGGGATGGCGGAAGTGCGGAAAATGCATGGAGCAATTTTCCGCCGCTTGACAGGCCGCCGAAAAACGAGTTTTTCAACGGTCTGTCAAACTCACATTGCCGAAAATCGGTAGCCGACACTGCGCACGGTCTGAATGAGGCGATCGTAACCGAACGGCTCGAGCGTCTTGCGCAGGCGCCGGATATGCACATCCACCGTGCGTTCCTCCACATACACGTTCTGGCCCCAGACTTGATCCAGCAATTGCGCCCGGCTGTAGACCCGCTCCGGATGCGTGATGAAAAAGTGTAGCAGGCGGAACTCAGTCGGGCTGACATCCACAGGATTATGGTCGGCGGTGACCCGGAACGTCTCCGTGTTCAGCTTGAGCCCGGCGAAGGTGACCACGGCGTCAGTGGGCCCGGAGGCGGCGCGCCGCAGCAGGGCGCGCACCCGGGCCAGCAATTCCCGCGTGGAAAACGGCTTGGTGATGTAGTCGTCGGCGCCGGTGTCCAGCGCACGCACCTTGTCCGCTTCGTCACTGCGCGCGGTGAGCATGATGACGGGAATATCGCGGGTTTGCGGGTCATTGCGCATGCGGCGCGCGTAATCCATGCCGCTGATGCCCGGCAACATCCAGTCCATCAGGATCAAATCCGGCTTCTGGCGCGCTATCAGCGGGCGCGCCTGTTCCACGTCCCCGGCCTCCTCGACCTGAAAGCCTTCCTTGATCAGCGCATAGCCCAGCATCTCGCGGATTGCGGCCTCGTCCTCGACGATGAGCACGCGTCCCTTCACGGGCGCTGCGACGGCGGAAAAAAACATGGACGCATATTGAATAACGACCATATTACCGTTTCATGACTTTCCAGGTAACCCGTTGCCGCGGGCCGGAACCTGCGCCCGCGGGGGTTGCCGGCAGGGTGCTGTCACGGGAATGTCATCATTCCTTCAGCACGCGGTCACAGAAGGTTAATTGCCGCGTAACACCCCATCCTTATCGTCGTTCTCTGATTCCCCGCGTCCGGCCCCAGGGCTTCCGGCCGCGAGCAGACCAACCTAAATCAGTTCAGGAAAAAGGAGAGCGCGGATGATTGGCAAAGAAAAATTTCCCATTCTGTCCCGAGCGGCGGTGCTGGGCGTGGCGGCAGTGTTAACGGGGCCCGCATTCGCGGCGAACGACGCCATGCTGGACCTGCTGAAACTGCTGAAGGACAAGGGCAGTATCACACAGGAGGAATACGAGTTGCTGAGCAGCGCGGCCAAAGCGGACGCCGAGCAAATCGAGGGCAATGTCGGTGAAGTCAAGGCCGTGGCCGCAACCCTGCCCAGGGTCGAAGTGCAGGACAAGATTGTCATCGGTTCCCAGGACGGAGACTTCAAGTGGCAGCCCATTGGCCGTGTGATGGCTGACTACATCTGGACCGACGAAGACGAGACAGAACTGGAGAGCGGCGGCGAACTCAGGCGCGCGCGACTGGGCATGGAAGCTACCTTGTGGAAGCGCTGGGTTGGCAAGCTCGAGGTGGACTTCGGCGAGGATGAAGTCGACATCAAGGATGCCTTTGTCGGGTACGAAAGCGGCTGGAGTGGCGGCAAATGGTGGGTGAAGGCCGGCCAACAGCATGTGCCGTTCGGTTTCTCCACGCTGTCCAGTTCCAAGTACATGACCTTCCTGAACCGGCCCATTTACGCGGACAATGAGATACAACCCGCGCGCCAGGTGGGCGTGGCGGCATTCATCAATGGCGCGCGCTGGACGGCCCATGCCGGTGTGTTTACCAGCAATCTGGATGAACCCGAGGACTGCGTATTCGGGGAGGAGAACGGCGGCGAAGGGGAATGTGATCAGGAGTTTGCATTCGGCGCGCGCGTCACCGGCGTGCCGTTCATGGTTGATCCCGCCAGGCTGCTGCAACTGGGCGCCGGGGTCCTGTACAAGAACCCCAATGGTACGACCATCGACATCGATCAGCGCGACGCGATCATCCACATCATCGACAGCAAGAACCTGAATGCGGACTTCAAGGGCCTGGCCGACGACGCCTTTGCGTTCAACCTCGAGGCAGTGGGCGTCTATGGACCGGCGCATTTCAAGGCCGAGTACGCGAACATGAACGTGAGCCGAAACGTATCGGTACTGGATAATGTGACCCTGCAGGCCTGGTCGGCGGATGTGGGTTTCTTCCTGACCGGGGAGTCAAAGAATCTCGACATTGCCAAGGCCCAGTACGGCGGGATCAAGCCCAAGAGTATCGTCGGCAAGGGCGGGATCGGGGCGTGGGAGATCGCGCTGCGGTACGAACAGGCGGATTACACCGACGACGACATTCTCGGCGGCGAAACGGATCTCCTCACCGCAGGACTGAACTGGTACGTCAATAACACGATGCGCTTCATGGCCAACTATGTCACGACGCTCGATTACGACGAGCCCGGCGGCAGCGACGACAACGACGAACCAAACGCGTTCATGGTGCGCAGCCAGATCTACTGGTAAAGAAAAAGCAGCCACAAGTTACAAGCAACAAGGTTGGCTCCGTGCAATATTTCCCTTGTAGCTTATGGCTTATTGCTTGTAGCTGCCTTCAGTCACAACCCCGCCCCGTGAGCAGCCCTCTCCCCCATCTCCCGGCGCGGGGAATTTCCTTTCCCCCTTCTGAGGTATGTTCCGGCCCGGCGTCGAATTGCGTAGCATTCGCGCCGTGGCTCATGGCCACGTGGAATGATAAGGAATACAACAACCGATCAAGGAGGCAAGTATGGACACAATCAAAACCGCAATCCTCGCTGCACTGCTGTGCGTTTCCTGCGCGTTACCCGCCGCCCAGGCCGTGAACATCAACACCGCCGGCAAGGCGGAGTTGATGGCGGTACGCGGCATCGGCGAAAAGCGCGCCGAGGCCATCATCGCGTACCGGGAGCAGCATGGGCCGTTCAAGTCCGTGGACGACCTGGAAAATGTTCAGGGTATCGGCCCGGCGATCCTGAAGGACAATCGCGACGGTCTGACGGTCGGCGAAGCGCCCAGGCAGTAACCGTTGCGACGATGTTTCGGGCGGGCCACCCTTGCGGGTGGCCCGTTTTTTTGCCGCCGCCCGCACGCCGTCGGGTTGTGAGTGCGCGCAACGGTACGGTATCCTGCGCGCAGTTCCTTTTCCGCCCGGCTCCACATCTTCCATGTCCATGGATCCCCGTTACGACCCCGCGGTCATCGAGGCCGCGGCACAGGAACGCTGGCGCCGCGAGCGCGCCTTCCACGTCGTCGAGGAGCCGGAACGGCCGAAGTTCTACTGCCTGTCCATGTTCCCCTACCCAAGCGGCAAGCTGCACATGGGGCACGTACGCAACTACACCATCGGCGATGTGATCACGCGCTATCAGCGCATGCGCGGGAGAAACGTGCTGCAACCCATGGGCTGGGACGCCTTCGGCCTGCCGGCGGAGAACGCCGCCATCGCGAACGGCGTGCCGCCGGCAAAATGGACCTGGGACAACATCGCCTACATGCGCAGGCAGTTGCAATCGCTCGGATTCGCGCTGGACTGGGAGCGCGAGATCGCCACCTGCGATCCCCGATACTACCGCTGGAACCAGTGGCTGTTCCTGCGCCTGCTGGAACGCGGCCTGGTGTACAAGAAGACCGGTACCGTCAACTGGGACCCGGTGGATCAGACCGTGCTCGCCAATGAACAGGTCATCGAGGGTCGCGGCTGGCGCACCGGCGCGGTGGTGGAGAAGCGCGAGATCCCGATGTACTACATGCGCATCACTGCCTATGCGGAGGAGCTGCTGGCTGCGCTCGATTCGCTTCCCGGCTGGCCCGAACGCGTCAGGATCATGCAGGCCAACTGGATCGGCCGCAGCGAAGGAGTCGAGATCGGTTTTCCATACGGGGCCGGCGCTGGCACGCTCAATGTATTCACGACCCGGGCAGATACCCTGTACGGCGCGACCTATGTGGCGGTGGCCGCGGAACATCCGCTCGCCGTGCGCGCGGCGGCGGATAATGCGGAACTGGCGGGTTTCGTGGAGCGCTGCCGGCAGGGCAGCGTCATGGAGGCGGACCTGGCGACGCTGGAAAAGGAGGGCATGGATACCGGGCTGCAGGTCATCCACCCGCTCACCGGGGATCGCCTGCCGGTGTGGGTCGCCAACTATGTCCTGATGGGATACGGCGAGGGGGCCATCATGGCGGTGCCGGCCCATGACGAGCGGGATTTCGAGTTCGCGCGCAAGTACGGCCTGCCGATCCGGCAGGTCATCAGCAACGCCATTGAGGAGCGCCGGCGCCGGGGCGACGCTGACGTTGCCGGCCCGGAAAACGTCAGGTTCGATTTTGAAGTCACGCTGTGGAAACCGTGGTATGCGGAGCAGGAAGGCGAGGTCACCAGTTTCTGCGTCAACTCCGGCCCGCTGGACGGTCTTCCGCACCAGGCAGCCACGGACCGGATCGCCGCACTGCTTGAGGAGAAGGGGCTCGGCAGAAAGCGAATCCAGTTCCGGCTGCGCGACTGGGGCATCTCGCGCCAGCGCTACTGGGGTTGTCCCATTCCGATCATCCATTGCGCGGTGTGCGGCGAGGTCCCGGTACCGGATGAACAGCTGCCGGTCGTGCTGCCCGATCACCTGGTGCCGGATGGCAGCGGGAATCCGTTGAGCGGCGATCACGCATTTCTTGACTGCAAGTGCCCCGGGTGTGGCGCGGCGGCGCGGCGCGAGACCGATACCATGGACACGTTCGTGGATTCGTCGTGGTACTTCCTGCGTTACCCGTGCGCCGATCAGTCCCGCGCCATGGTGGACGAGCGCACGCAGTACTGGCTGCCCGTGGATCAGTATATCGGCGGCATCGAGCACGCGATTCTGCATCTGCTTTACGCGCGCTTCTGGACCAAGGCAATGCGTGACCTCGGGTTGATCGGGATCGATGAGCCGTTTTCCAACCTGCTGACCCAGGGAATGGTGTTGAACGAGATCTTCCTGCGGCGCGGTGAGGATGGCCGCATCACCTACTTCAACCCGGCGGATGTGGACCTGGAGACGGACGCGCGCGGTCAGCGCACCGCGGCCCGGCTGCGCGCCGACCGTCTGCCGGTGGAGTCCGACGGCATGGGCACGATGTCGAAATCCAAGAACAACGGCGTCGACCCGCAGGCCCTCGTGGATCGCTACGGCGCCGACACCGCGCGGTTATTCATTATGTTCGCCTCACCCCCGGAGCAGACGCTGGAGTGGTCGGACGCCGGCGTCGAGGGTGCATATCGTTTCCTCAAGCGCCTGTGGAGACTGGCCGCGGACCACCTCGCGGCCGGTGCGGCCGGGGCGGTGAACGCCGCTGCATTGACGCAGGCGCAGCGCGACCTGCGCCGCAAAATCCACGAGACAATCGCCAAGGTGGATGATGACATCGGGCGGCGCTGCACATTCAATACGGCCATTGCCGCCGTCATGGAACTGACCAACGCGCTGTCGCGCGCGGACGATCCGACCCCGGCAGGACGCGCATTGATGCGCGAGGGGATCGAGATGTCCGTGCTGCTGCTGTCGCCCATCGTACCGCACATCACCGACGCCATCTGGCGCGAGCTTGGACACACCGGATCGCTGATGGATGCACGTTGGCCGGTGGCCGAACCCGGCGCGCTGACCCGGTCAACGGTGGATCTGGTGGTGCAGGTGAATGGGAAGCTGCGCGGGCATGTGGCCGTGGCGCCCGGCGCCGCGCAGGAAGACATCCGTGCCGCCGCGCTCGGCAACGCAGACGTGCGCCGTTTCACCGACGGCCGGGAGATCCGCAAGGTCATCATCGTCCCCGGGCGGCTGATAAACATAGTGGTGGCATAGATTTGCGCGGCGGGCGCGTGCCATTGGGGCGGTTCAGTGCAGCGCCCGCTCCTGCTATTCTTGCAATATGGCCCGCCTGAATCCCGGCTTACTGGTGCCCGTGCTGGTCGGCATAGCCGCTGCCGGTTGCGGGCTGCATTTGCGCGGCAGCAGTACCGAGGCAGAACAGCTCCAAAACAAGAGCATTCACCTCGATCAGGACAAGGCTCCCAACGTAGCCCTGGAACTGCGCGAGATACTGACCGCGTCGGAGGTGCGCCTGGCCGGAAAGATCAAGGAAGCGGACTACGTTATTCGTGTGGCCGGAGAAAAGATCACGCGCGACGTGCTCAGCGTGTCCCCGCAGACCGGCAAGGTGGAGGAATTTCAGCTCACGTATCTGGTCCGCCTCACCGTGCTGCGCCCGGGCGCGAAGGCTTTGCTGGAAAATGTCCCGATTACCCTGCAACGCGATTTCACCTTCGATCAGGACGCCGTGCTGGGAAATTTCAGCGAGGAGGAAACCCTGCGCGACGAGATGGCACGGGAGGCCGCCGAACAGGTCCTGCGGCGCAGTTCCGCCGCCATCAGCCGGGATAAACAGACAGCCGCCCGATAACCCGCGTGCAACGCCACCACGCATCTCCCTGTTTGATTTCCGATCCTCATGCGACGGAAGGTTGATCAGCTGCACGCGCAGTTGAAGCGGGGACCGCTGGCGCCGCTTTATCTGATACACGGCGACGAACCGTTGCAGTTGCTGGAGGCCGCCGATGCCGTCCGGCACAGGGCCCGCGCCGACGGACACGCCGACCGGCAGGTGCTGGAAGTGCAGCGCGAGTTCGACTGGCGCGAGCTCGCCCACGCCGGCGCGAGTCTGTCGCTGTTTTCGGAACGGCGCATCATCGAACTGCGGCTCGGCGGGTACGCGCCCGGGAAAGAGGGGGGCCAGGCGTTAACGGACTACTGCGCGCGCAGGGACGCCTCGACCGTGCTGCTGATCACCGCCGATCGGCAGGACGGCAGGGCGCAGCAGGCGCGCTGGTTCAAGGCGCTGGACAAGTTCGGCATCATCGTACAGGTGCGGCCCGTGGATCCGGCGCAGTTGCCGGACTGGATCGCGCGCCGCATGGAACGCCACGGCAAAAGACTGGAAGCGGACGCGGCCGAATTGATCGCCCAGCGCGTGGAGGGAAATCTGCTGGCCGCCTGCCAGGAGGTGGACAAGCTGGCCCTGCTGGTGGATGCAGCGGCAATCACCCTTGCCGACGTGGCCCGCGCCGTCACCGACAGCGCGCGCTATGAAGTGTTTGACATGCTGGACGCCGGTTTTGCCGGCCACGCCACGCGCGTAAAGGCGATGCTGCGCGGCTTGCGGCAGGAAGGTGCCGAGCCCCACGCCGTGTTCGGTGCGTGCATGTATCAACTGCGCCGCCTGTGCGCCATGGCCGCCGCGACGGGCACCGGCACGCCGGTGGAGAACGTGCTCGCGGACTTCCATGTCTGGAATGAACACGCCCCCGCGGTACGCACTGCGCTGAAGCGCATCTCCGCCTCCAGGGCGGCCCGGTTTTTGCGCGAGGCCGCGCACGTTGACCGGGCGCTGAAAGGTGCCATCCGGCTGGATCCCTGGCTGTCGCTGGAAGCGCTTTTGTTGAGGATCGCGGGCGCCGGGATAGAATCGCCCCTGGCACTGATGCGATCGCACTGAATCATGGGCACACAAATGCAACCGGACATCCAGAGCCTGGTGCTGGAACTCGGCCGGCGCGCCCGTGCCGCGTCCCGGATTATGGCCACGGCCGAAACCTGCGCCAAAGATCGGGCGCTGGAGGAGATCGCGCTGCGGCTGGTGGCTGAACGGGAGACGCTGCTGTCCGCCAACGCCCGTGATCTGGCTTCCGGCAGGGAGACAGGGCTGGAAGCAGCGCTGATGGATCGGCTGGAACTGAATGACGGCCGTATCGGGGAAATGGCCGCCGGTCTGCGGCAGGTCGCGACGTTGGGAGACCCGATTGGCGAGATCACGGATCTGCGCTTCCGCCCCACCGGTATCCAGGTGGGACGGATGCGCGTGCCTCTGGGCGTGATCGGGATCATCTATGAATCCCGCCCCAACGTCACCGCCGATGCCGCCGCGCTGTGCCTGAAATCGGGCAATGCCGCGATCCTGCGCGGCGGTTCCGAGGCTTTGCATTCCAATCGCGCGATTGCCGCCTGCATCCGCGCCGGTCTTGCGGCGGCAAAATTGCCGGAATACGCAGTCCAGATCATCGACACGGCCGATCGCGGCGCGGTGGGCGCGTTACTGGCGCTGCGGGACTTCGTGGACGTGATTGTGCCGCGTGGGGGGAAGGGGCTTATCGAGCGCGTCAGCCGCGAGGCGCGCATGCCGGTGATCAAGCATCTGGACGGAATATGTCACGTGTACATAGACGACCGCGCCGATCCGGACAAGGCAGTGGCCGTGGCGTTCAACGCCAAGACCCAGCGCTACGGCACCTGCAACACGATGGAGTGCCTGCTTGTGGCCCGCGACGTGGCGGTTCCGGTGCTGCAACGTCTGGTGCCGATGTACCTCGACAAAGGCGTCGAGATCCGCGGCTGCGAGGAGTCGCGGGCGATGTTTGCGGGCATCAAGGCGGCCAGTGAGCAGGATTACCGGACCGAGTATCTGGCGCCGATCCTGTCGCTGCGAATCGTCGCCGGACTGGACGAGGCCATGGAGCACATCGAGACTTACGGTTCGCATCATACCGACAGCATTGTCACCGAGGATCTGCCGCGCGCGCGCCGGTTCCTGCGCGAAGTGGATTCAAGTTCGGTGATGGTGAATGCCTCCACGCGTTTCGCCGACGGGTTCGAATACGGCCTCGGTGCCGAGGTGGGGATCAGCACCGACAAGTTCCATGCCCGCGGCCCGGTGGGGCTGGAGGGGCTTACCAGCCAGAAGTGGGTGGTGATCGGGGATGGGCACGTAAGACAGTGAAAGACAGCTACAAGCCACAAGCAACAAGCTACAAGGTGAGGCACATTTCAATTTACGACCATGTTGCGATCCAGGGTTTACTTGTTGCTTGTAGCTTGTCGCTTGTAGCTTGTCGGATATGACTCGGGTTATAGGCCTTCTCGGCGGCACCTTCGATCCCATCCACCATGGTCATCTCCGGCTCGCAATGGAATGCGCCGCGGCCGCAGGTTGTACCGAGACGCGGCTGATCCCCGCGTACCTGCCGCCGCACCGGCCGCCGCCGGTGGCGACGCCGGGGCAACGGCTGCGCATGGTTGAGCTCGCGGTCCGCGGCGAGGCCGGCCTGCGTGTCGACGCGGTTGAGGTGCGGCGGAACGGCACCTCCTATTCCGTGGATACGCTCGCAGGACTGCGCGGCAGCGCCGGTTCGGATCCCCTGTGTCTGATAATCGGACACGACGCCTTCCTGGAATTGCATACCTGGCGCGCCTGGGACCGATTGCTGGATTATGCCCACCTCGTCGTTGCATCGCGTCCGGGCGCGGAATCGGATGAAATGGTCCCGGCGCTGCGCGAACTCGAGCGGCGTCATGGCGCCGCCGATGCCGCTGCCCTGCGCGCCGGCCCGGCCGGCTGCGTCCTGCGGGTTACCATTCCGGCGCTCGATATCTCCTCCTCGCGCATCCGGCGGATGATCGGCGCCGGACGGAGCGTGCGCTACCTCGTACCCGACGCGGTCATGCAGTTCATCCACGAGGAAGCCCTTTACCGGACATCCCGATGAGACCCGCCACCGTTGCCAGGAAAATCGCCGCCGCGCTCGATGACATGAAGGCGCTGGACGTGCGCGTCATTGACGTGCGCAAGAACACCACCATCGCCGACATGATCATCATCGCCAGCGGCCGCTCCGACCGGCATCTGCGCTCGCTGGCGGATGCCGCCGCCGACACCGGGCGCCGCTGCCGGCTGCGCGTTCTGGGCACCGAGGGTGAGCACACCGGCGAGTGGGTGCTCGTGGACCTGGGCGACATCATCGTGCATCTGATGCACCCGGCCACGCGCGCCTATTACCAGCTGGAGAAACTGTGGAGTGACGGCGGGCAGGGTCGCGCCGCCGCCAGGAAGTAGGCAGTGCCGTTGCAACTGACCGTGGTGGCCGTCGGGCGGCGCGGCCCACGCTGGCTTCAGGATGCCTGCGCTGAGTATGCGCGCCGTCTGCCCGCGGAGATCGGATTGCGCCAGGTGCAGCTCGCGCCGGCACGGCGCAGCAAGCTTGAACCCGGGGAACAGGTGCGCCGCGCGGAAGCGAAGCAGTTCCGCGCCGCACTGCGCGCCGGGCAGCAGGTGATCGTGCTCGATGAGACCGGCAAGGCGCTGACCACACGCCAACTGGCGTCGCAGCTGCGCCGTTGGATCGATGCCGGAGACAGCGTGGCGCTGATCATCGGCGGCGCCGACGGGCTCGACCCGGCGCTGCGCAGGGAGGCAATGGCATGTTGGTCACTCTCGGCGCTGACGCTGCCTCACGGCCTGGTGCGATTGCTGGCGCTCGAACAGATCTACCGCGCCTGGAGCATACTCAACCGTCACCCCTATCACCGTGATTGACTGCGCCCTGTATCTTGCCTCGCAATCTCCGCGCCGGCGCCGGCTGCTGCACCAGCTCGGCGTGCGATTCGACTGCCTTGATGCCGCCGTGGACGAAACGCCGCGAACCGGCGAAACCGCCCGGGAGCTGGTGGCTCGTCTGGCCCTGGCGAAGGCCTGTGCCGGCCGGGCGAAGGCGTTGCAACCGTTGCCGGTGCTCGGCGCCGATACGGAAGTCGTTCTGGATGGAGAGGTGCTGGGGAAACCCGGTGACGCCGCCGGCGCCGCGCTCATGCTGGCGCGGCTGTCGGGACGCGGTCACGACGTGATGTCCGCCGTGGCCCTGGTCACAGCCGATGCCGAATCCGTCCTGATCAGCGCCAGCCGCGTGCGATTTCGGCGCCTCGCACGCACCGAGATCGATCGCTATTGCCGCAGCGGCGAGCCGCTGGGAAAGGCCGGGGCCTATGCCATCCAGGGCCTTGCCGCCGCGTTCATCGAACATCTGGAAGGCAGCTACAGCGGCGTCGTGGGTTTGCCGCTGTTCGAGACGGCGCAGTTGCTGCATCGTGCGGGCATAGCCATCGGGGGAAGTGAAAAGTAGGAAAGTGAAAAGTGTAAAGGGAAAGATGTACTTGCGCTTTCCCGGAACCGAAGAGAGTCCCCGGATCTCCCGCTTACCACTTTTTACTTTTCACTTTCAACTTTCCACTTTTCTCTTGTTAATTCTGGCGCCTGTCCGGGAACCGGGCACAAACGTCAACCCTCTTCAGCGCGCAACAATTCCACCTTGAGAAGCGGCCGGCCCAGCGCATGCTGATGCGGCACGCATTCGGCCTGGTCGGCAATGACTTCGGCGCCAATCTTTGCCAGCAGGCCGTCGCGCAGCTGCTCCACAAGCTCGCAGTCGCCCGCGTCCAGTTCCCGCGGGCTGCGGGGACTCAACGTGACGGTCCCGGGGCTGGCCGGAAACGCCCCGGGATCCGCGGCGCCCCCGGGCAGTAATTCGGGAAACGCGGCTTGTATGTGCACGCGGGGCGACGGGGCCACGCCGCCGCCGATGTTGCAACCGGTGGCGCGAACCTGATAACCCGGCCGCGCGCCCAACGCTTTCAGGATGGTCTTCACCTTGTACTTCAATCCGTCGCAGGAATACCGGGTGGTAAATCCATGGTAGGTAAAGCTCACCTCGCGATCCTTCCACACCGCCGGGGCGGGCTGTACCAGGGCCGGATACATCGCCAGCAGGACCGCCAGGGCACGCACTGAAACCGGTGTGTCAGCAGGCACGACTGTTCCTCCGTGGGAATTCCAAAATTCGACCGGGGAACGCCCGGCGGGTTCCGTTGGCGCTGCTCAAAATCGTCGTGGCAGACAAACCCCGAGATAGTGATCCACGATGAAGTAATAGATGGCGCGCCAGTCCGGCTGCCGGTTTTCGTCCGTCGGCCACCACAATTTCCGATCCACCCAGTAGTGATGGTAATGGCGGGCGCACATGCCCAGCGCCTGCTCATCCAGGGCGGTCAGTGGGGCATCGACGGCCTGCTCACCCTGAAAATAAAGCGTAAGCGCCGGGATGTAGCTGCGGTCCAGGCGCGGTCGCCGGCCGTCCTGCCACCCCGCGCGATCGGCGCCGGCCGCAAATTGCTCCGCGTAGGCATCGAGCCGCGCAATCCGGTCCACCCCGGGCTGCGCCGACCGGATCCGCGCGCAGGCTTCAGTATCCCCCTGCGCGCACTTGTCGCGCCAGAAATCCAGCAGACTTACCTCCCTGGCCGGTGCGCCGGCCGCAGCCAGTGCCGGGAGCAATATGATCGGCGCCAGATTCATCGTCATTCAGAGTGCCCAACAACCACGTCTACCGCAACGGGATTTCCGGAGCGTGCGGCGCCCCTGCCTCTGGCTTCGGCCAAAGCGCAGCTTCGGCCTCGCTCCGTTTATCAAGCACTTGCGTGCCTGATAAACGCTGCGTCCCATCGGGTAGGCGCCGCAGTTTGATGCAAAACCCCGTTTTGCATCAAACTGCCAAAGCATGTCCGGTAAAGTGACAGAAGACGCAATCCTGCTCGGCTGGCGCGAATGGGTGTCGCTTCCGGACCTGCGTATCCCGGCCATCAAGGCCAAGGTGGATACCGGCGCGCGCACTTCGGCGCTGCACGCGTTCCGCATGGAAAGTTTCGAACGCATGGGAGAAGAGCACGTGCGCTTCTGGATCCACCCGCTGCGCCGGCACGATCTACAGGTGGAATGCGAGGCACCGGTGCTGGATCGGCGGCTGGTGCGCGATTCCGGCGGCCACACCGAAGAACGGCCGGTGATACTGACCAGCGTGCACGCCGGGACGCGGCACTGGCGCGTCGAGGTCACCCTCACCGCCAGGGACGACATGCTGTTCCGCATGCTGCTCGGCCGTGCGGCGCTGGCCGCCGGCGGATTTGCGGTGGACCCGCGGTCCTCGTATCGGCTCGGGCGGCGCCTGGCGCGCGCGTACCGCAAATCATGAAGATCGGCATCCTGTCGCGCAATCCGCGCCTCTACTCCACGCGCCGTCTGGTGGAGGCTGCCATGGATCGCGGCCACAAGGTGCACGTACTGGACGTCTTGCGCTGTTACATGAACATCGGCTCGCGCCAGCCCACCATCCATTACAAGGGCCGCAAGCTCGAGGGGTTCGATGCCGTTATTCCGCGCATCGGCGCCTCCGTGACCGCCTACGGCACCGCCGTGCTGCGCCAGTTCGAGATGATGGGCGTATATCCACTGAATGAATCCCTGGCCATCAGCCGCGCGCGCGACAAGCTGCGCGCAATGCAGATCCTGGCCCGGTCCGGCATCAGGCTGCCGGTTACCGGGTTTGCCCATCAACCGGACGACATCAGCGACCTCATTGACATGGTCGGCGGCGCCCCGCTTGTGATCAAACTGCTGCAGGGCACCCAGGGCATCGGCGTCATGCTGGCGGAAACACGCCAGACCGCGGAAAACATGATCGAATCGTTTCTCGGACTGAAGGCGAATGTGCTGGTGCAGCAGTACATTCGCGAGGCGAACGGCGCCGATATCCGCTGCTTCGTGGTCGGCAACCGGATAGCGGCGGCGATGCAGCGTCAGGCGCGCGAGGGGGATTTCCGTTCCAATCTGCATCGCGGCGGCAAGGGCACCGCGGTGCGCATCACGCCCGATGAACGGGTCATGGCGGTGCGCGCCGCCGCGACCATCGGCCTGAAGGTAGCCGGCGTGGACATTCTGCGATCGGACCAGGGACCCATGGTGCTGGAGGTGAATTCCTCGCCGGGGCTGGGCGGCATCGAGCGCGCCACCGGCAAGGACATCGCCGGCCAAATCATCCAGTTCGTGGAGAAGAACGCGCGCGACGGCCGCAAGCGCAATCGGGGCGGGGGCTGATGCGCGCCGGCTTTCGCCTCGCGGGAGTCACGATCCGGGCCGGGGAACGGCAGGCCGTCAACCTGGACGTTCCCGATTTCTACACCCACACCGGCATGACACTGCCGGTACAGGTGGTACACGGCCGCCGCGACGGGCCGGTCCTGTTCCTGTCCGCGGCCTTGCACGGCGACGAGATCAACGGCGTCGAAATCATCCGGCGCGTCCTGCGTCAGCGCGTGCTGGCGCGGCTGCAGGGCACGCTGGTCGCGGTCCCGATCGTCAACATCTACGGTTTCATTCACAAGAGCCGTTATCTGCCCGATCGGCGCGATCTGAACCGGTCCTTTCCCGGTTCGGAGACCGGATCACTGGCCGCGCGCATGGCGCACCTTTTCCTGCATGACGTGGTCGCCCGTTGCACCCACGGCATTGACCTGCACACCGGCGCCATCCACCGCGAAAACCTGCCGCAGATCCGCGCGCTGATGGATGACCGGGAGACCGAGCGCATGGCACACGCGTTTGCACTGCCGGTGATTCTGAACACCGGCATCGTCGCCGGTTCGCTGCGCAACGCCGCGGAAAAGATGGGCATCACCGTCATCGTCTACGAAGCGGGAGAGGCGCTGCGTTTCGATGAGGTCGCCATCCGTGCCGGCGTCACCGGCACCGTAAACGTGATGCGTGCCATCGGTATGCTGCCGGCCGCGCGCGCGCGCCGGCGCGCGCCCGCCCCGCTGGTGGCGAATTCGAGCACCTGGATGCGCGCGCCCCGGAGCGGCATACTGCGCACGTTGAAACCCCTCGGCGCCCGCGTGCACGAGGGCGCATTGCTCGGCGTCATCAGCGATCCGCTCGGCGCCAACGAGGTCCCGGTGCGGGCCACCGCCCCCGGTGTCATCATCGGCCGCAGCACCACTCCCCTGACCAACGAGGGCGAGGCAGTGTTTCACATCGCCCGGTTTGGCGACCCGGACAGGGTCGCCGGGCGCGTCGAAGAAGTACAGCAGGAGCTGAACCCGGCCACCGACGAGCTGCCGCCGGTGGAACCGCCGATCGTGTAGGTCGCCGCCCCGGACATTCTGTCCCCGGCTTGCAGGTGAAAAGTGGAACGCAGAAAGTAAAAACACTCTTCGTCCGAATTGTCTGGCAGCGGGAAGTGACTTGCCTTGCACTTTTCGCTTTCCACTTTTCACTGCCGTTTGCCATTATGATCACGCTCCCGATCTGCGCCCCTGCCTCTACATCAATATTGAGCGTATGAGAAGCGTCGTTCTGCGCCTGCTGGCCAACCTGTGCGCGCTTGCCGTCCCTTGCGTGCGCGCGGATCTTCCCGACCGCGTGGGTTGGGTCGAGATGGCCCGCATCAATCCCGGCAAGATGTTGTTCGTCGCCAAACTGGACACCGGCTCCAAAAGTTCGTCCATCAACGCCCACAACATCGAGTACTTCGAAAAAGACGGCCAGCCATGGGTGCGATTCGACGTGATCAACCGGCTGAAACGCACGCTGACGCTGGAACTGCCGCAGGTGCGCGATGTGATCATCAAGCGCCATGAGGGAGAGAAAGAAGAGCGGCCCGTGGTCATGCTTGGGATCTGCCTCGGCAAGGTATACGCGGAAACGCCGGTGTCGCTGGTGGACCGCACCGGCTTTCTTTACCCGCTGCTCGTCGGGCGCAGCTACCTGGCCGGCAATTTTGCCGTCGAAACCGCGCGGAAATTCACCACCAGCCCGGAGTGCGAGGAAACCCGGCGGCCGTGAGTAACCGGCACGTTTATGTCCTGGCGGCGCTGCTGGTGGCGGCTGGCCTGGGACTGTTTCTTTACAAGACGGTGCGGCTGGATTTTCCCCTGTCCCCGGAGGTTGCGTCCAATGCCTGGGAAGTGGAGGTCAAGGTCGAATTCGAGACCCATGGCAACCCGGTGCGGGCGGAATTGCGAGTGCCGGCGAGCCGCGGCCCCCTGCCCATTCTGAACGAATATTTCGTGTCGCGCGGCTTTGGCCTGACCACCACCCGCACCGAGAATCAGCGCCTCGCGATCTGGTCCAGGAGCCGGCCGGAAGGTCTGCAGACCCTGTATTACCGCGCGCTTGTGGAGATGCGCCCAACCGCGGACCAGGCGGGCCCCGGCCGGGCGCCTGAACTCGAAAAACCCGATCTGAAAGGGGCCGATCTCGTCGCCGCCGGGGCGATCCTGGATGAGGCGCAACAGAAATCCGCGGACCTGGACACGCTGGTGGCGCAGCTTGCGCAACGCTTCGAAAACCGGTCCGCGCAGGACCAGAACATCGCGTTGCTTCTGGATCGACATTCCAGCGCGCGTGAGCGCGTTGAGCGCATCGTGGAGATCCTGGGTCTGGCGGATTACCCGGCGCGGTCGATGCACGGGATCCATCTCGCCCAGGTCGGCCGCGGCAGCGCGGAGCTGTCTCACTGGCTGGAAGTCTGGGATCGGGATCGCTGGAGGGCCTACGACGGCGCGACCGGCGCGACCGGCGACATGGGGGATTACCTGATTTTCTGGCGCGGCCCCGGCCAACTGGTTCACGTTGACGGCGGCGATCGCCTGAGCTGGACCATGACGACGGAACCGGTGCAGATGGGCGGGCTGACCGCAGCAGCGTCCCGCGAGCGCCTGTTCAGCCCGGACCTGTGGGCCTATTCCCTGTCCAACCTGCCGCTGGCTACACAAAATGTCTACCGGGTCCTGCTGCTCATCCCGGTTGGTGCATTTGTGATCCTGGTGATGCGCAATATTGTCGGCTTCAAGACCTTCGGCACGTTCATGCCCGTTCTGATCGCGCTCGCCTTCCGCGAGACGCACCTTCTGGCCGGGATTATCCTGTTCAGCGTGCTGATCACGCTTGGGCTTTCCATCCGCTTCTACTTGGACCGGCTGAAGCTGCTGCTGGTCCCCCGGCTCGCCGCGGTGCTGATCGTCGTGATCCTGCTGATGCTCACGGTCAGCGTCATCTCGCACCGCCTCGGCATCGAGAGCGGTCTGTCCGTGGCGCTGTTCCCGATGGTGATCCTCACGATGACCATCGAGCGCATGTCGGTCGTGTGGGAAGAGCGCGGGCCGCGGGAGGCCGTGCAGGAGGGGGTCGGCAGCCTGTTCACGGCGACCCTGGCGTTCGCCGCCATGAGCTCGACGCAGCTTAACCACTTGATCACGACTTTCCCCGAGTTGCTGCTGGTCCTGCTGGCGGCAACCCTGCTGCTCGGCCGCTATTCCGGTTACCGGCTGCTGGAGTTGCGGCGCTTCAAGGTGCTGGCTGGAGGCGCCGGATGATGCTGGCACTGGCGCGCAGATTGCGGGCGGCGGGAGTGCTGGGGATCAACCGGCGCAACGCCGATTTCATCGCCGCCTGGAACCCGCGCCACCGCTACCCGCTGGTGGACGACAAGCTGTTGACCAAGCAACTTGCCATCCAGGCGGGGATTGCGGTTCCGGAACTCTACGGCGTCATCGAAATCGAGCATCAGATCCGGGAGCTTGCCGGACTGCTGGAACAGCACGGCGAGTTCGTCATCAAGCCTGCGCACGGCAGCGGCGGGATCGGCATCCTCGTGATCACCGGCCGCATCCGGAAACTGTTCCGCAAGGCCAGCGGCGATTTCATCACGCAGGAAGAGCTGGATCATCACATCTCGAACACGCTGAGCGGCCTGTTCAGCCTGGGCGGAGCGCAGGACAAGGCGCTCATCGAGGCGCGGGTGCATTTCGATCCCGTGTTCGAGGCCGTGACTTATCAGGGCGTTCCGGACGTGCGCATCATCGTGTTCCGCGGCGTGCCGGTCATGGCCATGGTCCGGCTGCCGACCCGCGCCTCCGACGGCAGGGCCAACCTGCACCAGGGCGCCATCGGCGCCGGCGTCGACATGGCCACCGGCCGCACGCTGACGGCTGTGTGCGGCAACGATGTCGTCACCGAACATCCGGATACGCACCAGCCGGTGACCGGTGTCGAAATCCCCAACTGGCAGGTCCTGCTCGGCATCGCCGCGCGCTGCCACGATCTGACACAACTGGGCTACGTGGGCGTGGACCTGGTGCTGGATCGCATCCGCGGCCCGCTGATGCTGGAGCTGAACGCGCGCCCCGGGCTTAACATCCAGATCGCCAACCGCTGCGGATTGCTGACACGACTCGAGGTCGTGGAACGGGAGATCGGGTCGCTGAGCACCATAGATGACCGTGTCGTCTTCGCCATGCGCCAGTTCGGAATAAATTAATCAGATCAGCGGGACGATCAGCAGCGCGACGATGTTGATGATCTTGATGAGCGGGTTGACCGCCGGACCGGCAGTGTCCTTGTAGGGATCTCCGACGGTATCGCCGGTGACCGCGGCCTTGTGGGCGTCCGATCCCTTGCCGCCGTGGTGTCCGTCCTCGATGTACTTCTTGGCATTGTCCCAGGCGCCGCCGCCGGTGGTCATCGAAATCGCGACAAACAGGCCGGTGACGATGGTGCCGATGAGCAGGCCGCCCAGTGCCTCGGGGCCGAGCACGTAGCCGACGATCACGGGCACCAGGACCGGCAGTAGCGACGGCACGATCATTTCCCTGATGGCCGCCCTGGTCAGCATGTCCACGGCGAGCGAATAGTCGGGCTTGGCCGTGCCTTCCATGATCCCGGGGATCTCCCTGAACTGACGCCGCACTTCAATCACCACGGACCCCGCGGCGCGGCCCACGGCCTCCATGGCCATGGCGCCGAACAGGTACGGAACCAGCCCGCCAAGAAACAGGCCGATGATGACCATGTGGTTGGACAGGTCAAAGCTCGTGCCCTTGCCGATGGCCTCGAGGTTGTGCGTGTAGTCCGCGAACAACACCAGCGCCGCGAGACCGGCCGAGCCGATGGCGTAGCCCTTGGTCACGGCCTTCGTAGTGTTGCCCACCGCGTCCAGCGGGTCGGTGATACGGCGGACCTCCGGGGGAAGTTTCGCCATCTCGGCGATGCCGCCGGCGTTGTCGGTAATGGGGCCGTAGGCGTCCAGCGCCACGATCATCCCGGTCATGGACAGCATCGAGGTGGCCGCGATGGCGATGCCATACAGACCGCCCAACGCGTGCGCGCCCCAGATCGACAGGCACACCGCTGCAACCGGCGCGGCCGTCGCCTTCATGGACACGCCCAGACCCGCGATGATGTTGGTGGCGTGCCCGGTCGTGGAAGCCGCGGCCACGTGGCGCACCGGCGCGTACTCGGTGGCCGTGTAGTACTCGGTGATGACCACCATGGCTGCCGTCAGCGCGAGCCCGATCAGCGCGCAGAAATAGAGATCCGCGGCGTGCTCGCCCATGAACCTGGACGTTATGAAATAAAACATTACCGCGGCGAGCAGGCCCGAGACGATCACACCCTTGTACAGCGCATTCATGATCTTGCCACCCTCCTTGGCGCTGACGAAGAACGTGCCGATGATGGAGGCAATGATCGAGGCGCCGCCCAGCGCCAGCGGATACATGACGCCGTTGGCGCCAACCTCGTCCGCCATCAGGCCGCCGAGCAGCATGGTTGCGATCAGCGTTACCGCATAGGTCTCGAACAGATCCGCAGCCATGCCGGCGCAGTCGCCGACGTTGTCGCCGACGTTGTCGGCAATCACCGCCGGATTGCGCGGATCATCCTCGGGGATGCCGGCCTCCACCTTGCCCACCAGGTCCGCGCCGACATCCGCGCCCTTGGTGAAGATCCCGCCGCCGAGACGGGCGAAGATGGATATCAGCGAGCCGCCGAAGCCCAGACCCACCAGTGCGTGCAGCGCATCGGACTCTTCCAGCCCCATCTTCAGCAGGATGCCGAAATACCCGGCCACCCCCAGCAGCCCGAGCCCGACCACCAGCATGCCCGTAACGGCGCCGCCGCGGAACGCGATCGCGAGCGCCGGGTTCAGCCCCCGGCGCGCGGCCTCGGCGGTGCGCAGGTTGGAACGCACGGAAATATTCATGCCGATGTAGCCCGCCAGCCCCGAGAAAATCGCGCCGATCACGAAGCCCGCAGCCGTCTGCCACGGCAGGACCAATGCGATGATCACCGCGAGCACCGCGCCTACGATGCTGATGGTGGTGTACTGGCGATTCAGGTAGGCGCGCGCCCCCTGCTGCACGGCGGCGGCGATCTCCTGCATGCGCTCATTGCCCTGCGGCTGCTTCAGGATCCAGGTGACCGACCAGACGCCGTAAACAATTGCAGCAACGGCGCAGGCGAGGGCGATGGTGATGGCTGACATGACGTTATCCCCAAAGAAAAGACGTTGAATTCATTTGCAAAAATTAAGGGGCACTGCGGCCCCTTGAGCAGATTGTTGAAAAAACGCGCAAATTCTACTTAGCGAACCACAGAAAAACCAGCAGAAAACGTCATTTCGGCTGCGCCCACGGCGGCAGCTTCTTCGGCACCGCCTCGTTCTTAAGCGTCGCGTAGCAGGGCATGCCGTCGCGGTAGGGCGGGTAATCCTCGCCCTGGATCAACGGCGCGAGATAGCGCCGGCAGGCCGGCGTGATCCCGAAACCGTCCTCGGAGATGAACTCGCGCGGCATCTTTTTCTCCACGTTCGCGACCTCCGACAGCGGGGCCTCGCCGATCTCCCAGCGGTAGGGTTCGTCGGACACGCGCACAATGGTCGGCATGATTGCGCTCTTGCCCTGCAGTGCCTTCTCCACCGCGGCCTGGCCCACGGCGTAGGACTGTTCCACGTCGGTCTTCGAGGCGATGTGCCGCGCGGAACGCTGCAGGTAGTCGGCCACGGCCCAGTGATACTTGTAGCCGAGGGCGTCCTTGATCATGTTCGCCACCAGCGGCGCCGCGCCGCCCAGTTGCGCATGACCGAACGCGTCGCGCGTGCCCTGTTCCGACAGGAACTGTCCGTCGCGCCCCTTGGCGCCTTCCGATACCACGACCGTGCAGAACTGGCGCCGCTCCACGTTGTCGCGGACGCACGCCAGAAATCCGTCCCGGTCGAATTCAATCTCCGGAAACAGGATCACCACCGGGATGTCCCCGCCGAGATCGGACGCCAGTCCGCCGGCCGCCGCGATCCAGCCGGCGTGCCTGCCCATGACCTCGATGACGAACACGCGCGTGGAGGTACTGGCCATGGAACGCACATCGAAGGACGCCTCGCGCGTGGAGACGGCAATGTATTTGGCCACCGATCCGAACCCGGGGCAGTTGTCGGTGACCGGCAGATCATTGTCCACGGTCTTCGGGATGTGGATGGATTGAATGGGAAACCCGAGTTTTTCCGACAACTGCGACACCTTGTGGCAGGTATCGGCGGAATCGCCGCCGCCGTTGTAGAAGAAGTAGCCGATGTTGTGCGCGCGGAATACCTCCACCAGGCGTTCATACTCGGCCCGATTCTGCTCCAGGCCCTTCAGCTTGTAGCGGCAGGACCCGAACGCGCCGGAAGGCGTGTGGCGCAGGGCGGCAATGGCGGCATCGCTCTCCCGGCCGGTGTCGATCAGGTCTTCGGCCAGCGCACCCAGGATGCCGTTCCTGCCGGCAAACACGGCGCCGATGCGATCCCGGTGCCGGCGCGCGGTTTCGATCACGCCGCAGGCGCTCGCGTTGATGACGGCCGTGACACCGCCGGACTGGGCGTAAAAGGCATTCCTCAAATCCGTCATGTTGTCGGCCTCGCCGCCTGATTTTTCCTGTAGTCACACACGGGAGCCCGGCGCCTGACGTCCGGTTGCTGCCTTGCCGGGCTGCACATTCACTCAATTATTGTTGTGCTAGACTGCCCTGCAAGTCCGCGGAACTGCCAGGCCCCCCGGCAATCCAATGATTTGGGCGCCACTCGATCCGCCTGCACCATGAGAACGATCCTTCTGCTTCTGTGCGCGTGGCTGTACGCCGCGCCCTGCCTGGCTGAAACCACGACGCTGGACCTCCCCAGCATCGGCGACTCCACCGGCAGTATCTTCTCGCCGGAGTACGAGCGCCGCCTCGGGCAGGCGTTCCTGAACCACGTCCGCAAGCAGGCGGACATCATAGACGATCCGGAAATCGAGACCTACGCGCAATCGGTCGGTTACCGGCTCGTGGCCAACAGCGACAACAACACCCAGGCGTTCACGTTCTTCGTCATCAACGATCCTTTGATCAACGCATTCGCGGCCCCCGGCGGCATTGTCGGCCTCAATGCCGGCACCATCATCAACGCCGGCAGCGAAAGCGAGCTGGCCGGGGTCGTTGCCCATGAAATCGCGCACGTGACGCAGAAGCACATGGCGCGTTCCGCCGAGATGCAGTCAAAGCTGTCGCTGCCTTTGATGGCGGCGCTGCTGGGCGCCATCCTGATCGCCACGCAGAACCCCGACGCCGGCATGGCCGCCATCACCGCCGTACAGGGCGGGGCGGCGCAGGCGCAGATCAATTTCACCCGCCACAACGAGGAAGAAGCCGATCGCGTCGGCATGCAGCTTCTGGAGCGCGCCAACTTCGACCCGCAGGGGATGCCCGGCTTCTTCGAGAAACTGCAAAAAAACAGCCGCTACTTCGCCCAGGCGCCGGAGTTCCTGCGTTCGCACCCGCTGACCACGCGCCGCATCGCCGACTCCCAGGCGCGCGTCGCCGCCATCCCGCGCAAGGACAAGTACGACGAAAGCGCCGCCTTTGCGTTGATCCGCGCCAAGCTCCTGGTACAGGGCTTTCGCAAGCCTGACGATGCCGTGAATCACTTTCGCGACAAACTGGCGCAGGTGGAGAACGTGGACCCGGACGGCGTGCTGCGCTACGGACTGGCGCTGGCCCTGCTGGAAGACAAGCAATACGACGGCGCGCGCGAACTGCTCAACGGTCTGCTGGCCGAACGCAGGGAAAACGTGTCGTTCCTGCTGGCAGCCGCCGAGGTGGAGGTGCGCCAGAACCGCTTCGCCGAGGCAATCAAGATCTACGAACGCGCGGAAAAGCTCTATCCGGACTACCGGCCGCTGGTGCTGAATTTCAGCCGCACGCTGTTGCAGGCGCGGCAGCCGGAGCGCGCCCGCGACCTGCTGAAAAAGTACGGCAAATACGCCGAGCCGGACCTCACCTATTACGATTATCTGACCCGGGCCGAGGCGGAATCCGGGAATCCGGTCGAGGCCGGCATGGCCAACGCCGAATATTATTTTCTGTCCGGCGAAACCCGCGTCGCCATCGAGCGCCTGCGTTACATCATCACGCAGGAAAGGCCCCCGCCGGACTATTATCAGCAGGAACGGATCCGGGCCCGGCTCGCCTACTTCGAGCAGGAACTGCAGATCGAAATAGACCTCAAGCTGACGGAGCGATAGCGTTGCGACGCCGCGCGCTGCTTCGGGCAACCGCGTTCCTGGCGCCGCTGCTGCGCCCGTTGCGGGCGCTGGCGCAATTGCGTTCGGGCGCGTTCTCCGCCACGAGCCTGGCGGAGGCGATGCGGGCGCTGTTCGGGGAGCGCGCGCCGGAGGCCTCCGACGCCGTGACGCTGGACGTGGAGCCGAAGATCGAAAACGGCGCCGTGGTGCCGGTGCAGATCAACGCCACCGTCGAAGGCGTCACGGCCATCAATATCTTCGCGGAACTGAATCCCAACCCCCTGCTGGCGCGATTTCACCTCTCCCCGCGCTGCCGCCCAATTGTGGCAACGCGGGTCAAGGTCGGCGCGCCGTCGAATATTGTGATCGTTGTGGAGACCGAAGACCGGCTGCTGAGCACGAGGAAGTTCGTGGAGGTGGTCGAGGGCGGCTGCGGCTGACAGGTTGATGCAAAGCTATTGCGCTCGCCATGACTTCGTTGCTTACCCCCGGGAAATCCTCACGTACTGGCGTGTACGCTCCGGTTTCCCGGGGGTTCGCGCCTCGTCCTGGCCGCGCTCATTACGCTTTGCATCAACCTGTGCCTGACGGCAAATGACCGGATCGATCCGCATTCGCACGACCCATCATGCCGGCTGGACCTCGGTGCGCAGCATCATCCGCCACCCGATGGAGACCGGTTTTTCCGTGGACCCGGAAACCGGCCAGGTCATTCCTGCCCATTACATTACCGAGGTGCTGTGCCGGCACGGCGACGATCTGGTGCTGCGCTGTGAATGGAGCCGGGCGGTGTCGAGAAACCCGTACCTGTCCTTTGAATTCTCCGGGGCGCACCCCGGCGATCGTGTCACGCTATCCTGGACGGACAACCGCGGCGCATCGGATTCCGCCACGGTGGCCATTGCCTGATCCGGGGGATCGCGGCGTCATCCCGCGCGGGCTCGCAATATCCATGCAACGGGTTTGGCACTTCCCGGCGCTGATCGGCGCCACGCTGCTGGGCGGCGCATTGCTGGCGTGGCCGCTGTATGTACTGCTGCAACCGCTGTTCACGCCCAACTTTCAGAAACTGTTGACCATGGGGACGCTCGGCGTGGGGATCGCGCTCGCGCTGCTCTATGTGCTCCGCACCGGCCCCCTGAATCCCGTCGTGCTCGGGCTGCGCTGGCAGGAAAGGTTTTCGCGCGAGCCGGCGGCGGGTTTTGTGTGCGGGTTTCTGATCCTGGCGTTGATCGAGTTGAGCCTGCTGCTTCTCGATGTGCACGAGTTTCAGCACAATCGCGAATACGTGCGCATGTACGTCGTAACGGTGGTGGTGCAGGCGTTCATTTTTGGGCTGGTGATTGCGCTGGTTGAAGAGCTGTTCTTCCGCGGCGCCCTGTTCGCGGGTCTGCTGCGAACCTACGGGCGACTGACCGCCATGATCCTGACCAGCGCCACCTACGCCGCCGCGCATTTTCTCAAATACCCCGATCCGCTGCCGGGGCAGGAACTGCACTGGTACACGGGTATCGAGATGTTCCCCACGGCGCTGCGCTGGTTCGCCAGCACCGGCACGCCCCAGGAACTGCTGAGCCTGTTCCTTTTCGGTATGCTGCTGGCGCTGGTGCGGCTGCGCCGCGACAGCCTGTGGCCGTGCATCGGAATACATGCCGGGCTGGTCACCGGCTACAAGATTGCCGCCTATTTCACCGATCGCGCACCGGGCTCGGCCTATGAATTTTTGCTCAGCAGCAACAGCCCGGTGCTCGGCTGGCTGGCCGTGGCGTGGATTGGGGTTGCACTCGCCCTCTGCCACCGCTATTGCCCGCAACGAACGCGTTGACCGCCCGGGGTTCTGTGGGGCCGGGCTTTGCCCGGCCAACTTTAAGGAACCTCTGAACAACCCCATCCTGGGCTTGTCAGAGGACGCAGAAACTTGCTCCTGGCAGTTTCTGCATTCCCGCCGTCCATGGCGGTCGCAGTGCATGCATCTGACCGCCATGGACGACCGCCAGGGATGGCGGAAGTGCGGAA